>QHYO01000133.1 GCA_003224135.1 Acidobacteriota bacterium
CTACGAGTCCGCACGCGGGTATGTTTTCTTCGCGCAGAAAGATTATGCAAGCGCGCAAGACGAGCTGTCCGCCGATCCTCATTCGCCGATAGCAATTAACTGGTTGGTAGCCGCACGCGAAAAGCTGGGCAATCAAAAGGGCGCGGAGTCCGCTCGATTGCGCTTGAAGTTTCTGCGAGCCCCAACGGCGGAGTGGTATTTGGCGACTCAGGCCAACACCGCTTCTGCCCACTGAGTTTACCCCCGACTCAAGTCGCGCCTCGCCTGCCCTCCCCCGGCAGCCGGCGCGATTTGAATTTAAGACGGACTCTCTGGAACCCTAAGCTCTCTTCAACAGACGCGTGATCCACACCAGGATGACGGCGCCGACAAATGCCACGATAATCCCACCGATCAATCCCCCGCCGGCTGAAATACCGAGTATCCCGAACAGCCAACCGCCCAGAACGCCACCGAGGATCCCGAGAACAATATCGATCAAGATGCCGTAGCCGCCGCCTTTCATTACCCTGCCAGCGAGCCATCCAGCAATCAGCCCGACTACGATCCAGTAGATCAATCCGTGCATTTCAGCCTCCTTAAAGGGATGGACAACGCGCGGGCTATTCTAGTTTTAGAAGGTTCCCTTCCCAAAGGTCAACCGGAAGCCGGTCGACAGCAACAAATCGTTCCCCTTCAGCCCAAGTGGCGGATTCGAAATATAGCGGTCACTAAAGGTCACCTGCCAGCCTAGCCATGAATTGATCTTCGTCACGGAATTCGCATCTAAAGTGACGCGGTAGTCTCCAGTTGAACTCACATTCGGAAAGAACGAAAGCTGTTCGCTCACTGCCGTTCGCGATCCCAGCTTCGTACCGAACGATTCGCCCGCCACGATTTCAGCGCTGTGGCGCGACTGTGATCCAACCAAGATCAGCGCCGGCGGAGGAGCCGGATTCGCGGTCGTGTAGGAAGAAAAATATTCCTGGTCGAAGCTGGCGCCACCAAACACGTCGAACTGAGTATTCTTGCTTTTGATCACGTGATATCCCGGTCCGCCACCGAGCACATTGCGAAGATTGAGATTCTGCAGAGCATCCTCGTCGAAATCAGTGAAGGCAAAAACATAGACACGCGAGCTCAGATTGAACTCATCGCGAACTCCACCATGAATCGCGTTTGCGTTTGTGACCGCAGGTGACTGCGCATTGTCTTTCGAATACACCTGCGTGTAATAAAGCGTCAGCTTATTTTGGGGCACGATGCGCGACGCCTTTCCTGCAATGGTTAGCGCAGTCGTCGACGAGTTGCCCTCGGTGACGCTAAGTCCCAGATCCAACAGTCCGCTCCAGTAGTCGCGGAGACCAGGATGCTGCAAACGCTCCACCTCCGCCTGCTGAGCATCGTTGCGTACCACTTTTACCGCGTCTGGCGCGGCAGAAATCGTGCCGGCATCCTTCGTCGCGATCTCAAGTTTTCCCTCTGCGGTGCTTATCGTTCCGGCGATCACGCGCCCGTCCGCAAGAGTGATGTGGAGGGGCTGTGAAGAAACGATACCTGTAACCGCGTCCCACGGAATTGTGACGTCACCGGCCAACTCCGTCTTGATAAGCAAAGTCTTGGCGTCATCATCAGTCTTCACGACCGAACCCGACAAGCGATCGCCATTTTTCAGCGTGACCTGGTCCGCTTGGACCCCCAGCACCATCAGCGACAACGAGAGTAACGTCAAAAGCAACGGTCGACGCATTCGCAATCTCCTTGCAAAAATTTGGGATTTTACTTCAGGGCGCGGGCAGAGCTGGGAACATCACCTGCTGAGCGAACTAAAAGTCTACTCGAAGCGCAAAGAAGTTCCTACGAAATCTCGCGTGACCGCGAAAATAAACTTATGTGCTGAAATGAATATACTAGTGACTCCAGAAGAGAGGAAGGTTCATGACACTCTGGCTACCGAAACGGTCGTATCTCGTATTTTATTTCCTGGCGGTAATCTCTTTCGGCTGCGCAAGCGCTCCTGGTTCGCGAGATGCAAACTCAGCTCCGCCGCGCCGGCCTACGATCGTTTTTATGACTGATTTCGGCACGGCCAACGATGCCGTGGCGATTTGCAAAGCCGTGATCTTGGGGATCGCGCCTGACGCGCGGATCATGGACATCACTCACCAGGTGACGCCCTACCAGATTGAGGAAGCCTCCCGCTTCTTGTACGGCGTTACGCCGTATTACCCGTCAGGCACAGTGTTTCTTGTCGTCGTCGATCCGGGAGTCGGAACTTCGCGCAAAGCGGTGATCGTGAAGTCCAACAAAGGGCAGTTTTTTGTTCTGCCGGACAACGGGCTCGTCAGCGCTGTGATGGAGCGTGATGGCCTGGCGGGCGCCAGAGAAATTGCCAACCAGAACTGGATGATTCAGGCCGCTGTCTCTTCCACTTTTCACGGCCGTGACATTTTCTCGCCGGCGGCCGCGCACCTTGCCGAAGGCTGGGATTACACAATCGCCGGACCCGAGGTGCCTCAACTGGTGCATCTCTCACCCAAAACGGCCAAACTCGACGAGAAGAGCATAAGCGGCGATGTCATCGGCCTCGATGATCCGTTCGGCTCACTCGTGACCAATATCACCAGGGAAGAACTTGCGTCGCTCGGCTATTCGCTGGGCGACAAGCTCACCGTGCAGATTAACAAGAAGCCCGTGGCGTTACCGTACGTGCAGACATTTATGAACGTGCCTGTCGGCGAATCGTTGCTGTACATCGATTCGCGCGGAAGAGTGGCAATCGCCGTCAATCAGGGCAGCTATTCCAAAAAGTACGGCGTCGACCCTCCAGCAACGATCTACATTCCGAGGAAGGGCGGAACGCCAAAGCCCGTTCGAAAAAAATAAGTCACGCCGAACGATTTGCGTTTTCACGTACGCCGGCGAACAATAGGCAATGCATTAGACCGAGATGAGACGAGGCAGCCATGCCAGAAGCGGTAATTGTTTCCGCGCTTAGAACGCCCGTTGGACGCGCCTACAAAGGCACGCTGCGCGCCACCAGACCCGATGACCTCGCTGCGCTGGTGATCATGCAAGCTATCGCGCGCGTACCCGGCCTATCTGCGAGCGAAATTGACGACGTAATTCTGGGCTGCGCGATGCCCGAAGGCGAACAAGGAATGAATGTCGCCCGTATTGCAGCTCTGCGCGCCGGACTGCCCGTTGAAACTTCCGCCATGACTGTCAATCGTTTTTGCTCCTCGGGACTTCAGGCGATTGCGCTCGCAGCTGACCGAATCCGCGGTGGCGGAGCGGACGTGATCGTTGCAGGCGGTACCGAATCCATGTCCATGGTTCCAATGGGCGGAAACAAAATCTCGCCCAATCCGTGGCTTGTGGACAATTATCCCGATGCATACATCAATATGGGTCTGGGAACCGAGAACATTGCGCGCAAGTTTGGAATCTCCCGCGAAGCGGCCGATCGTTTTGCCATGGCCTCGCATGAAAAAGCCATCGCCGCTATCGCTGCGGGAAAATTCAAGGACGAAATTGTTCCCATCGAGGTGAAAACTAGTTTTCTGCCCTCGAGCGGCAATAGTTCCTCGGCAAAAGCGAAACAGCAAAAGCCTTCCACGCAGTCTGTACTTTTCGACACCGATGAATTGCCGCGCGCAGACACTTCGCTCGATGCCCTTGCCAAACTTAAGCCCGCGTTTCACGCAAAAGGCTCGGTCACCGCTGGAAACAGTTCGCCGATGAGCGATGGAGCAGCGGCTGTCGTTGTGATGAGCGATTCGCGTGCCAAAGCATTGGGCGTGAAGCCGCTCGCGCGATTCGTCTCTTACGCCACAGCGGGCTGTCCACCCGAAGAATTTGGCATTGGCCCTGTCAACGCAATTCCAAAGGCATTGAAGTTGGCCGGACTGAAGCTGGACGACATCGCCACAATCGAATTGAACGAGGCATTCGCTGCCCAGTCCCTGGCTGTCATCCAGCAAGCAGGGCTCGATCCTTCGAAAGTAAATCCGAATGGCGGCGCCATCGCGCTCGGCCATCCGCTTGGCTGCACGGGAGCGAAACTCACTGCTGGCATCGTGCGCGAACTGGAGCGCCGCAACGCCCGTTACGGCATGATCACAATGTGTATTGGCGGGGGAATGGGCGCCGCCGGAATCCTAGAACGTCTGTCGTGAGAAATGCGCGGCCGGTTTGCGGACCTATCGTCTCTGAATATCCGATTGCGATCTGGGCTCCGCTTCAATCATCAATTTTAGCCGCGCAAGATCTTCCTGCAATTTCCTTCGCGTCGCGTAGGTCAAAATCGGCTCAAAAATCTGATCGCTCATGTCTTGGAATCTTGTTTGAGATGAGAAAACCAGCCGCGTGTAGTCCCCGTCCGGCAATAGCTTAAATTTAACATTTCCGACAAAACTTCCGGCGGATTCCGTCGCGGGCGTCACGGACAATTCGAGCTCTTGGTTCGGAATCGCGCGAATGACTCTTACATTCAGCGACACGCGAAAAGTTCCGATAAGCTGGTCCAAGCGATAGGCATAATTGGTCTGCCCGGCCGGCCCGACGCTACCGGTTCGCTCCAGCTTTGTGACGTCGGAAATCCAGCGTCTAAGCAATTCATCTGTCGTGATCCAGCGATACACTATCGGTGCCGCGCGATCGATCGTGACCTCTTCTTCAAAATAACCGCGATCACCGCGGCGCGCGGCGAACCACAGGATCACAGCGGCGAGAAGTAACAATACAATCAGGAATTTCAAGGCCCGAGTCAAAAAACCACCCATTCATCCTCTGGCTTTGCGCGAAGAGTTTTTCCTGAAGCAAATAGTATTACTCTCGCTCTACTTCTCCTAGCGAATCGGGTGGTGCCGTTTTGCAACAGCAACATCCGCCCTGCGATACTCCCACCCTTTCTCAAATCACGGCCGTTTCCTCGCTTCCACCCGCATCAGGGAGTGTTTCCGGCTTCTCAAGCCGCCGCTCTTTTTTGCGCCACTCATTTTTTTCGCGTTCGCTCATTGCTAACTCCAACCACGTTTCAGTCCTGTGCCGGATAGTTGCGGCTGGTACTTACGATCAATTGCGACCCACCTTAGCCCGGAGTACAATCCGGTCGTAACACTGTTTCGCTTGTTCAGTTTTCTTCGTTTTCACTTCGCACCATCTTCCCGGAGGCATCTCATGGCAACCAGCATCATTACGAAAACTGCCGCAAAAGGTGGCAGCTTCCTGCTTGAATTCCCTGCTCCGGAGGACGTGTTCACCCCCGCTGATTTAACCGACGATCAGAAGTTGATCGGGCAGACCGCCGAAGAGTTTGTTTTGAAGGAAGTTCTCCCGCTCGCGAAGGATTTGGAAAACAAAAAGCCCGGTCTGATGGCGCAGCTCGTAAAGAAGGGCGGTGAGCTTGGCTTGATGGGCGGAGGAGTTCCCGAAGCGTATGGCGGTGCGGGTCTCGACAAAATTGCGACCACCGTGCTCACCGAAAAACTTTCCATTTACGGAGGGTTTGCGGTCACCCATGGGGCGCACGCGGGAATCGGCACGCTGCCAATCGTCTATTTCGGCACCGAGGAACAAAAGAAAAAATATCTCCCGAAACTCGCCACCGGAGAACTGATCGGCGCTTATTGTTTAAGCGAACCGCAAGCCGGCTCCGACGCGCAGAATTCGCTTACTCGCGCGGCACTGAACAGTGAAGGCACGCACTACGTGCTGAACGGGCAAAAGATGTGGATCACCAACGGAGGTTTCGCGGATCTTTACATCGTGTTCGCAAAAATCGACGGCGAGAAGTTTTCCGCTTTCATCGTTGAGCGGACCTACCCTGGATGCAAGCCGGGAAACGAAGAGCACAAGATGGGGATTCACGGGAGCTCGACGACTCCTGTATTCCTTGAGAATTGCAAAGTACCCAAAGAAAATCTCCTCCACGAAATCGGGCGCGGCCACATCGTCGCATTCAACATTCTTAATGCCGGGCGCTTCACGCTCGGAGCAAGCTGCGTGGGCGGCTCCAAACACGTACTGATGACGGCTTCCAAATACACCAAGGAACGCAAGGCGTTCGGCAAGCAGATTGGCGATTTTGGTTTGATGAAAGAAAAACTGGCGGAGATGGCCATTCAGATTTTCGCCGTGGAATCGATGGTTTACCGCAGCGCCGGCAACATTGAAGCCATGATGTCCGCGGCAGCGGGCGACAAAGTTGCCCACTCGATGAAAGTCCTTGAGGAGTATGCGATCGAGAGTTCGATTGCGAAAGTGTATGGCAGCGAGATGCTGGATTATGTCGTGGACGAGGGCGTGCAGATTTTCGGCGGTTACGGCTTCCACGAAGAATATCCGGTCTGCCGCGCGTATCGCGATTCGCGAATCAACCGTATTTTTGAAGGCACCAACGAAATCAACCGCATGCTGATCGTGCAAATGTTGATGAAGCGCGCGATGGGCGGCCAGTTGGCCCTGATCCCCGCGGCAATGAAACTTGCGGACGAAATTCTTGCCGGCCCTTCGTTCGAGGAAACAACCGAAGGCGTGCTCGCTGAAGAAACGCGTGTGGTTGCAAACGCCAAGAAAATGTTTTTGCAGGCTGCCGGCGGTGCGGTGCAAAAGTTCCGCGACAAACTCGCCGATGAACAAGAATTGGTTGCCGCTCTGGCAAATGTCGTGATGGAAGTCTACGCAATGGAGTCGTGCCTGCTCCGCGCGCAGAAAGCCGCTACGTCGAAAGGCGAAGCCGCCGTCAAGACCATGATTGACGCGGCGCGCGTTTTTATCAGCGACGCGATGGAACGCCTGGAGCACGAAGCCAAGCGGGCGTTCGCCGCGGTTCACGAGGGAGACATGTTGACTACGCAAATGGCCGTGCTAAAGCGCTTCGGCAAACGGCGGGTATTGGACACCATCGCGTTGCGCCGCGGCATCGCTGCTGCTGTCCAGGCACAAGACCGATACCCATTCGAGGGACGCTAATCCGAGGGAGAGACAGGACGCAAGCTGCGCCAGCGACCGCAAATCGTTCTTCGCAAGAAAGTGCCTGATTGGAACATCGAAGAATTGGGCTTGTGCGCGTGGCTATGGAACTCCAATAGACTAGTGTGTCAGGTCAACGCATTCCGCTAAAACACGCGGAAGGCGCCGCAAATGCCACGGAAACTGTCCATCCTGGCCTTGGCGATCGTAGTACTGCACATCGTCGAGGTCGCCATCCTTGGGAAGTCCTACGCTGGTTCTCTGCTCGGAAATTCACTTCAAATCATTTCGAGTTTTATCGCCTTGGGGATGTGTATTGGCGCATCGCGTCGCGGAAGCGGATTCAGTCGCTCATTCTGGCTGCTGGTCGGAGCGGGAATCGGAATCTGGGGCGTCGCGAATGTGGGTTGGACATACTACGAAGTAGTTCTTCACCGCGAGCCGCCGGAACTCTCCTTTGTGAGATTTCTTTTCGACACACAGGAAGCGTTTTTTGCGATTGTGCTGTTCCTGGATCAGGATCAGGAATTCACCGAACTCGATCTCGGATTCGTTCTGGACGCCGTTCAAATCGGTCTCGTCTTTCTGTTCATTTTCGTAGGACTTTACTACATCCCTTCGCTCACGCTGGACACCCACGCCGCACTCGTCCGGGAATATACGATCGCGACAGCCGAGGTGACAGCGCTGTTCTTCCTTGCGCTGTTGAGGATGTTCTTGACGCCCTCGAAAGAATCCAGAAGATTATATGGCGGCCTGGCCGCTTACCTTGCAGTTTACGCAGTATGCTCCGGACTCGCGAATTATGCGCAGGCCCTCGAGGAAACGCCGACGGGAACACTGTTGGATTTGGCATGGACCACACCTCTTTTGTGGGGAGCGTTTTGGGCAGCTACCTGGAAGCCCGGACAGGAACAGCAACCCGACGCCGCGCTGCGAACAAAAACCCTTGGCGAAACGATTCTGACGAACGCGCTGTTCGGCGTCGCTCCCGTTCTCATTTTTCTGCTTTCGACCGACCTGGGACCGTCATGGTCGACACTTCGATATTCCCTCCTGGCCCTTTCAGTGCTTTGTTATGTCGCGCGCATGGCGATCAGCGACTACCGCCAGTCACGCAATGCAGAGTTGGTGCGGCAGCAGGCGCGGGCTCTGGACTCTGCTGTGGACGGCATGGCGATCGTGAATGCGGAGGGAAAGTACACCTACGTTAACGCGGGCTATGCCCAGATGTTGGGCAACACCAGCCGAGAAGTGATGATTGGCAGCCGGTGGGAAACTGTGTCCGTGCGAGATATGCAGGGAGCGCCGCCGGACGAAATTAGAGCGGCACTGAGCAAGGACCGCCAGTGGTATGGCGTCGTGAATGTTCCGCGGGAGCCCGGCGCGAGCGTCCCGATCGAACTGGCGGTCACGGCATTGCCCGAGGGCGGGGTGGTACTGTTGAGCCGCGACTTGACGGAACGCCGGAAGGCGGAACACGCGCGCGCCGAGGCAGAAATCAAGTATCGAATGATTGTGGAACAGGTAGCGGCGATCAGCTACATCGCCGAACCCGGAGTGAACGGACGCTGGTATTACGTCAGTCCTCAGATTGAAACGATTCTGGGCTATACGCCGGAAGAGTGGCTGGAGACTTCGGAAAACTGGCTGCAGTTTGTGCATCCTGACGATCATCCTGCTGTGAACGAGGCCGAAATGGCTGGGCTGCGTGGTAGATCTTTCCAGGCGGAGTATCGCATTACGCGAAAAGACGGACGCACGGTTTGGATCAGCGATACGGCGACAATTACGCAGGGCAGCGAAAATCACCCGGTGATGGAAGGGTTCATGGTGGACATCAGCGAACGAAAGCTGATGGAAATGCAGTCGCAACAAGCCCGCCGAATGGAGGCCGTGGGAAGATTGGCGGGAGGAATCGCGCACGACTTCAACAATCTTCTGACGATCATCAAAGGCTATACGGAACTCGCACGCCAACGGACGGAAGGGCAACCCGCGCTTAGAAACGATATCGAGCGAATCGAAGACGCGAGCGAACGAGCGGCGGCGCTCGTCAGGCAATTGCTGGCGTTCAGCCGCAAACAAGTTTTACAGCCGAAAAATCTGGATCTGAACAGCGTAGTGCGCGGCTTGGAGCAGCTCTTACGCCGGCTAATGGGCGAAGACATACGTATAAAGACGGAACTGGGTGCGGACGTTGGCACCATCAAGGCTGACCCCTCTCAGGTTGAGCAGGTTTTGATGAACCTGGTGGTAAACGCGCGCGATGCGATGCCGCACGGCGGAAAACTGATCATCGAAACCTGCAACGTGGAGCTTGATCACGGATATGCAAGCGAACATGTGAGCGTGAAGCCCGGACGCTACGTGATGCTCGCGGTCTCCGACACCGGCGTTGGAATGAGTCCTGAAACAGTTGCGCATATATTTGAACCGTTTTTTACCACCAAGGGCGGAAGCCGCGGAACCGGATTGGGATTAGCCACCAGCTACGGAATCGTGAAGCAAAGCGGCGGCTACATTTGGGTGTACAGTGAGCCGGAACAGGGCACAACTTTCAAGGTCTATATGCCCCGCGTGGATGAGCACGCTGAACCCGCTGAAGCGATCCGATTGAAGAGCCCGGCACAAAAAGGAACGGAGACGATTCTCCTTGTGGAAGACGATGAATCAGTTCGTGATCTCACCGAAACCGTGCTGACTTCTTACGGATACAAAGTGATCGTGACTGACGACCCGGAGCATGCGGAGATTGTCGCTCAATCGGGAGTCGCCATTCAGTTGGTTTTGACGGACGTGGTGATGCCGTCGATGAGCGGCCGCGACCTGGTTCGCAAGCTAACGGCAAAGTATCCGCACCTCCGCGTGTTGTACATGTCCGGCTACACTGACAATGTGATCGCAAGCGGAGGCGTGTTGGAGCCAGGTCTGGCTTTCTTGCAAAAGCCATTCACGCCGGCAGCACTGGCGCAGAAGGTTCGCGAAGTACTGGACGCGAGCGCGTCTGTCTCAAAATAGCGATTAAATCTCACCTGGCCCGTCCCTTGATTTGTATTCCCCTTCCCGTAAGTGCACAGACGATTAAGACAACGCGCTTCGTAAATCCTTAGTCACGCTGTTTGTCTGGAGGATCGGCTGTTTCTTTTGGTTTGGCTACCGTGGAAAGAGTTTCGACGTGGAAGCGCTGATAGTCCGAGTAGCGCGTGACTTCGTTCACTTTGATTCCCTTCACCAAGAGAAAGCGGGCGCCGACGTGAGCTTCTTCGTAAGTGGGAAGCCAGACTTCGTTGTTCACAAAGGCCTGTTCGAAAATGAAGCTGGTTCCCTTCTGCAGATTTGCCAGCAGGCCGCCACCAAATTTGACGTCCTTCACAAAGTAAGCTTCGAGACGCGCAACCTCGTGCATCTTTTCATCGACCCACACCACTCCGGCTAACTGTTGCACGACGCGCTCGGCCATAGCACGTCCTGGCCGCGAAAACGTTCGTGGCGGGGATTGACGAACTGGCAGGCGCGAAGAAACACTTCAATTCCAGGCTCGTCCTTGTCCTCTTTTTCTTGTTTGCCTTGCTCGCGCGCCTTTTCTTCTTTTTCGTCTTTCTTGGTCTGCTTCTTCTGGACTTCCTCAATGCGCTTTCTTGTCTGTTCGTTACGTTTGGCTTGTTCCGTTTCGCTGAGCGGCTTGCCATCTTTTCCGACAAGCGTCGAGATTTCCTCGCCATCGAGATAGAAGAAGGTGAATTCCTCACGCTGGACTTTCGCAACTTTCCCAGAGCCGTCGAATTCGGTTTCTTCGGTGGCGCGGCGGCCGGTGTAGTTCTCCTTGATCTTGTCGGTTGCTTTCTGATTCGCGTCGATTTCCGCGAAGAGCTTTTTCAGATCAGGAAGCTGGACCTGCGATTTTCTGGGGAAATCGAACACGCGCTCGCCGATGGTCTGGTTCGCCGCGACGCGATTGATGACGATGTTGTAGGTCTCATTTCCCCGGTGGAATTCGAGTCTTCGGGCAACTTGGATGCCGTTCTCGGGTCGATAATCGTCGTAAATTGTTTCCTGCTGGACGCCTCCCAGGGCGCCCGACTCCTTGAGGAGCAAATGCGACGAGACATCGAAATAGAGCTGGCGCTTAACGCCGGTCGCCATGGTCAGTTCGATTTCGACTGCGTCGCGGGATGAAACGTTCGCGGGACCAATGTACGCCGCGCCGATCTTGCTTTTCTTCAGACCAAGCAGGTGTGAGGCAGCGAGCGTCGAGGCGGCTTCGAGTTGCAGAGCGTCCTGGTCAAGCAAGGTCACGGCCTCGCCGTTAGCCGAAAGACGCCAGGCGGATTTGCCGTTGTAAGCGAGAATCTCGGGCTGTCCGGCCGCAATAAGTTCCATGTAATAACGGTTGGGAGCTTTCGAATCGAGCGTAAAAGTTCCGGTCTTTCCGTCGGACGCGCGCGTCAAAGAGCCTTCGAGGCTTAGGGTCTGGAGCTTGGAAAGCTTCCCGCTGCCGCCCGAAGCCTTCACGGATTGGTCGATGATTCTCCCGGCGTCCTGAGCAAGCGCCGGCAAAGCGCCGCCCAGGCAAGGGACCAGCAGAAACACCCGAACGAGTGAACGCATGCGCATGATTACTTAGAAGAAGAAACGCAGATCACGTGGAAAAGTTGCAAGACATCGCAAGTTAATTTTTCAGGCGAAAGCCGAGCCGTCCTTCTGCCTTAGGGCTTGGGGCGATTCGAATACTTTTCGTACAGCCGCTTGTGCTTGTTATCCATGGAAGTGAGCTGTCCCTTGATGAACAGATACTTGACGCCGGTGGTCAGCTCCAGCGGATCGCCATCGGTAATGATGATGTTGGCGATCTTTCCGGTTTCAAGTGTGCCTACCTGATCGGCTAGGCCTAAAATCTGCGCGGGATAAAGCGTGACAGCCTTCAGGGCCTCATCGTATGGCAAACCGTGCGCTACGGCATTCGCCGCATTCTGCCCCAGGCGCCGAGCAAAGGCATTGTCAAAACTGCCGATGGCAAATTTTATGCCGGACTGCGACAGCTCGGCAGGCTGGCTGAGAAGCCGATCGTAGGGATCATCTTCCTCAACGGGAAGCGAGAGCATGGGACGCAAAATGACGGGGATATTTTTTGAGCGGAGCAGGTCCTTTACTTTGTAGGCTTCCTGGCCGCCCGCGAGAATCATTTTTAGTTTTTGCTTATCGCAGAACTCTACCGCATTCCTAATTTCGCGCACGCGATCGGCAAACACCAGCAGAGGCAGCTGATCACGAACGACGGGCACGAGCGCTTCCAGCTTCACGTCGCGTTCGAAATCGGAGGGGCCGCCATGTCCAATGGCCTGGGCATAGTGACGGGCACGGTCAATCCATTCCGTGAGCTCATTAACCTGTCTGTCATATTCCTGCTTGGCATCCGGATACGGTTTTTCTTTTCGCGAAAGAGTCGCGAAATCGAAGGTGCGCGTTTCGTGGTCCATCCGGCAAGATTGAAGGCCGAAGCCTGCCCACCAATTACGCTTCGCGCTCCCGTGAAATCGAATCCGCCACTGCCGGGTACAGCGAGAACTTCCGTGATGCCGGAGGCGCGGGTAACGGGAATGTGCTCACTCGAAGGCAGTACAGCGGTTGCTGCGACCACATCAGGATTGAAAGCACCGGTTTCAGAGGAATCGACAGTGGCGCCGACGGCGCCGATTTCGCTGAGTCCCATTTGTGTGACCGCGTCAAACAACCCTGGATAAACCTGGAGGCCTTTGCCATCGATGACCTGGGCGCCTGCGGGAACTTCGACGCTGGTCCCGAGGGCGGCGATCTTGCCATCCCTGATTAGCAAAGTACCGTCTTCGATAGGCGAACCTGCGAGTGTGACGATCCTCGCGTGCGTGATCGCGAAAACCGAAACCGTCTGCTGTGCAACGCACCGAGGGGCTACACACACGAAGAACATGACGGCAACGAGACAAGCGAACTTTCGCGACGTCGAACCTCTCCCGACTGAGGCGCTTTTCACTGTGCACCGCCAGCCAGAGAGTCGACCATCTCTTCTCCACCGTCGCGCCTAGCCGCATCTGAAGGTGGCTTCGGCTTGTCATCTGGCTTTTTGGTCTCTGGTTTCTTCTCGTCTGGTTTCTTTTCGTCGGGCTTCTTCTCAGCGGCTTTCTTTTGTTTTTCGAGGAGATCCTTCTTTTCCTTTTCGAGTGCGGCACGCTCGGCGATGTCTTTGTCGCGATCGAAGAGTACGCGCCCATCCACGATCGTTTTTTGAGCAACGGCGTATGCGCTCAAGGGATCATGGTTGTAAATCACAAGGTCGGCGTCCTTGCCGACATCGATCGAGCCAACACGTTTGTCGATGCCCAGTTGGATTGCGGCATTCAGCGTTACCAGCTTGAGAGCTTCATCGTGTGTCAGGCCGCCGTACTTTATGGTTTTTGCGGCTTCCTGATTGAGGTGCGTGGCTTCTTCGGCGTCATCGGAATTAATGGAGACGACAACGCCCCGCCTGGTCATCACTGCCGCGTTGTATGGAATTGCTTCATAGGCTTCGACCTTGTAAGCCCACCAATCAGAGAAGGTTGACGCGCCAACACCGGCGGCTGCGAGCTCGTCGGCTACCTTGTAGCCTTCTAGAACGTGCTGGAACGTTCGGACCTTGAAGCCGAACTCCTTTGCCACGCGCAGAAGCATCAGAATTTCGTCTTCGCGATAGCAGTGAGAATGAACATAACGTTTGCCTTCCAGAACTTCGACAAGCGGTTCCAGACGAAGGTCGCGGCGTGGCGGAATTAGATTCTTTTCGCCAGCTGCAACGCGCTTGTTGTAAGTGTCCCAGGAGTTTTTGTAGTCGCGCCCTTCGGTGAAGGCGCCGCGAATTGTTTCTTCGACGCCCATGCGCGTTGAAGGGTAGCGCTTGGGCTGACCGGGAAGGCTGAAATTCGAACGTTTGGGATTTTCGCCGAGAGCAAACTTAATTCCAGGAAGAGCGCCTTCGAACGGCAATTTTGAAGCGGGCTGGCCCCAACGCAATTTGATCACGATGGTCTGGCCGCCGATGGCGTTCGCGCTGCCGTGAAGAATGTTGGCCGTGGTTACGCCCCCGGCAAGGTCGCGATAAATGTTGATGTCATCGGAATCAAGAACTTCCGCAATGTTGGCAATCGAGGAAACGGAAATGCTTCCTTCGTTGATTCCGCCTTCGACTGCTATGTGCGAATGGCAATCGATAATGCCCGGCATCACAAATTGGCCCGCGGCATCGATAACCTTCGCGTCCTTGGGAGCCTTGATGGCAGGGCCAACCTCGGCAATTTTGCCATCCTTAATGAGGATGGATCCATGCTCAAGCGTGCCGTGAGTAACCGTGAGAATGGTGGCATTCTGAATCAGGATGACAGGGCCGGCTTCGCGAGGCGCGGCGATCGAAAATACGGACGAGAAAAGCAAAGCGGCGAAAGCCAGGGAAAAGCGAGCGCACATCCGATTTCCGTGGCTCATCGGGCGTCTCCTTCGTAATAAGAACCGCGGTAAGCACCGGCAAGTTTGCCGAGCGAAGAACTGTTTGTCGGCTTGGTTCCGGTGAAATCGATGGAGAAACCTTGCACGCTAATGCTGCCTTTCAGAGAAGTGCCGTCAAACGTGCCGTTGAAAGTGACATCCGCGAAGGATGGGCCGATGGGAATGTTAATGATGAAATTGAATCTGTCGGTGCTGAGATAGCCGCTGAGAATCGTCGCGGTTCCGCGTTTGCTGGTGAGCGTTCCGGTGATTGTGCCGTCAGACGACATCGTGAGATCGGCTGTGGACTCTTCCGGTCCTTCAGGGCTGGTGTAGGAAAGTCTCCATTTTCCAGTGATGTCGCCTTTCGGCGGATCCTTGGGACGTTCAATCTCACGAATTTCGAAGCGGCGGCCATCCACAAAAACATATTTCATTTTTGTTTTTTCATTGAAGAGGTCGCCGTCGGTTATCACCAGGTTTGCGATTTTCCCTTTTTCGATGGAGCCGAGGCGATCAGAAACTCCATAGATTTCGGCAGGTGAAAGGGTGAGCGCGCGCAGCGCGGCATCGGGGGCCAGTCCGGCGTCGATCGATTTCTTGACGGCCTTGAGAATGTCCTTGGGATTCGTGATGGCGCCCGAGTAGAACGCGAACTTGACGCCAGCCTTTGCAAAAGCCGCAGGTGTGGATGGCGCGCGGTCTCTGAAACGCAGAGTGCGCAAGGAGCCGAAATCTTCGGGATCGCTGTCCTTTTCCTTTTCGGGCCACTTGAGATCGACGAGCACGGCGACTTTCTTCGCGCCGATTTCAGGAGCTACTTCGTAGCCGGCTTGTCCGCCATAAATCGCGGCATTCACTTTCCAGTGATCTGTGAGCTCGAGTGCGCGGCGAATATCGAGAGCAGTGTTGCCAGAGAGCAACACCAGCGCGTGATCTTCCAACGCGTCGGCGAGCGCTGCGGATGTCCGGTCAAACCGCGGGCGCGCGATGCCCTTGGGATTTTTCTCGTACGCGGCTTCCGCTTTCGTGAGCCATTCGGTATCGAGCCACACCTGGTGTTCATAGCCGAGAACGCCCATCAAAGAGTCAGGGAATCCGCTGCCAAAGCCGCTGATCGGGCGAATCGAAACGGGAATTGCCACGGGTGATTTGACGACAAGATCGCCCGGGCGTTCTCCGGCCAGATCGAGAACCGTTGCCTGGCCCGGGAAAAAACCTGGTTTGGGGGCGGACACGACTGTCGTGAATCCGGCGCTGCGCCACGTTTCGATGCGTTTGTCGGAAAGGCTGAGCTCGTCGGCACTGCTGCGCCACGGAGTGCTGTTGGGGCGGTCTTCGGGGCCACGCGGAGCCTCACCAATTCGCCGCGGAGTTCCTTCGGCTGCAGGAGGTGGGGGCGGAGGCGGAAGCCCCACGTCGGTAAGGGCGTCAAGCAAACCGGGATAAACGGTAAGGCCCTTGCCTTCGATGACCCATGCGTCGGCGGGAATGGTGGCGTCCTTCGCCACGGCAACAATCACGCCGCGCGCGACAACGATGGTCGCATCCTCCATGGGAGGACCAGAGACCGGCACAACCCGCGCGCTGCGAATGGCGAAATATTGCGGTTCACCGCCCTGCGCGAAACAGGAAGGAGCTGCGACCAGAAGCGATGCACTTGCGATTAACCCGATGAGCGAAGAGAAACCAATGCGTTCTAGCACAGAGCGCATGCAAACTCCTTTTGGGAGAACGAAGCAGAATCCACTAGCCGCCGTCAGTCGAATGGACGCATGAGGCTACTGTGAAGTTTCATACCCGTCAAGCAAGAGCCGACAATTTCAAACTCACTCACTACCCCGAAATAGTCGAGAGTCCAGAAGATTCGATAATGAACATCCTAGGGTTTTTTCTTCTTGCCAAAGAGCCCACTAAGAGAATTGATGGCATCGGCAGGATTTTGCGAACCAGCGTTTCCGATGTTAGGAAGTGAACCGCCGGCACAGCCAAGCTGCGACTTCAACATATTGGCTGCGACTCCACTGACATCTGGAACGAATTTAGGTTCGGAGGCAGTTCCCTGAATGATAAAGGGAATGGCGGTGCCGCCGCCTTTACAATTGCCCCCTTTACCTCCACCCGAACCTAGCGCGCCGATCGCGCCGCCCGTGACCGTAGCGGCCATCTTGAAGTCCAGATTGTTTCTGGAATCTAGCGTACCTGCACCCGTCAAATTTCCTACGCTGGGAACCACAGCGACAAAATTTTCCGCTCGCAGACCGTTCGGCGCCATATGCACGTTGGTAGTCATTTTTTCGATGTCGAGATCTTTGCCGGTCTTCAGACCCGTGAGCGCAGAAACAGCGGACATTTTTGAGCCCAGATCGAATCCGGAAAGCTTGCCGTTATAGAGACCAATGTTGCCATCTGTGACCAGCCTATTCGTCGGACCTTTTATGTTCAGGCTTGTGCTCAACGTTCCCGCACTGAGCGATGCGCCCTTTGGCAGGTTGACACCAATCGCCGGCAGAAATGCCTCCAAATCTTTCGCGGGCATTCCTTCGCCGGTCAGCTTGAGATGGACGACCGTCGCTTCACCCTGTGTCGCATAAGTACCGTTCAGATGCGCCGTTGCGCTGCCAATCTTTACCGTGGATGGATTCAATACGCCGGAATTTTTTCGCAGATCGTACTTGGTGCTGTAAGCCACGTTCATCGGCACTCCGGCTGGACTGCCGCCCTGTACGAACAGCGCTTTCGCCAATTTAACGGTGCCGTTGGTTTGCGCGAAGCCGCCTTGATTGGCAAGCGTGGTGTCCACATCAACGATTCCGCCCAGGCCTAACGAGGGATCGAGTATCCCGGTCGTGGCAAGGTTAAGCGATTCGACGTGGAGTTTGGCGTCAATTGGCGTGAGGGCTGAATCGGTCTTGTCCACTGGCCCGGCAGTTCCTTCAAGCTTCAAGCTGCCGCCTCCTGGAAGGTCGGCCGAAACCTTGATCGGGAATTTGGAATCCAGCGAAACGTCAGATACCGTGACGTTCACCTTGTCGTAAGTTGTGCGCTGTTGTGAATTCGTCGTCCCGACAATGATCTTTCCGTTCGATAGCTCGAGTTTTTTCACTGATACGTCTGGTGTCGAACTGGATGCGTTCGGCGTTGAAGGTGCCGATGGCGCAGCGCCTCCTGCTGCAGGAGCCTCTTTCTTCGCAGCCTTGGCAGGTGAAGCTCCCAGTGTGGAATAGTTCCAGTCACCCGCCGCGTTTTTCAACAACGTCACCTGCGGGTCTTGGATTACAACGCCGGTTACATTCAGCTCTCTTGAAAAAATTAGTGGCATCACCTCGACGCCGACGTCGACAGACTTTGCCGTTAGAAATGGCGAAGGGCTGAATTTGGGATCGTCGCCAATCGACAGGTTCTCAGCCGCGAGACCGCCATGAATAAGAGACAAACTCAAGTTACCAACCTGGACCCTGCGTCCAAGTGCGGCCGACGCCTTCTGTTCGATGGTGCCTCGGAATTGGTTTACCGGAATCAGGAATGGCGCGACGATCAGCAATACGATCAGCACACCAACTCCAATCAAGACGTAGCGAAGGGTACGATTCATGGATGGCCTCCGGAGGGCGGGACCGCAGTCAGGTGGGCGGCGTCTGCGATCATAACACACGTAAACAGAATGAAAAGCATCGAGGCGGCCGCGGATGAGAGCTGCCTCCAGAAGAGGAACCGCATGGCATTTCCGCGTTCCCAGCCACTCGCCCCAGGACCTCGTCGGTCGCTTCCCTGAATATCGTGTGAGTTCCCTCAGGAGCCCGATCACGCGTGCCGCCAGCCTAAATCTTCGAGACGCCCTCGCTATCTGTTGCCGACTGCAGGAGGTTAAGAAAGCGCTGCGCGGCCCCGCCGAGTGCCTTATGCCTTGACCGGATAACGTCCAGACTCCGGTGCAGCGGCTCCGCATCAGTGATCTGAATGGCGCGCAGTCTTGCGCTCTTCAGTTCGCTAGTCACGGCTAATTGCGGCAGAAACGCCAAACCCAGCCGGCGCAGGACCATTCGCTTACAGGTTTCAATCCCTTCCACTTCCAGAACTACATTCGGGAGAAGACCGGCGCGGCGAAAGAGACCGTTGGTTAGCGTCCAGTCACTCGAGCCGCGGTCGTAAAAAATCAGCGGCAAGGATTCCACGTCTTGGAGTTTCAGTCTCCGCTTGCGCGTGGCCGGGAGACTCGGATGTCCCACGAAAAGAAGCGGATCATCCCGCAAGCTTTGCGTCTCGACTTCCGGATGGTGCAGCGAACGAGCGAGCCCTAGATCCACTTCTCCATCCAGAACCATTTTCAATACCTGCATGGAATTGCCTGATCGGACGCTCACCATCACGCCGGGATTAGCGGACTGATACTTCTTCAAAATGTCCGGCAATAGGTACGTGCTGATTGAAAGGCCAGCGGCGATGGACAGGACTCCGGAAGCGGACGCCGGCTGTTGCTCATGCACGGCCTGGCGTGCTACCGAAACCGCGCGCAGAAGGTTCTCCGCGTGAGGACGCAATGTTCTTCCCGCGGGAGACAGCGCCACGTGCGCCCTGCTGCGAACAAAGAGTTTCGCTCCCAAGGATTCCTCGAGCAGGTGTATGCGAGCACTCACCGCCGGCTGGCTTAAGCGCAGAGCCTGTGCCGCGCGGTGGAAACCTCCATAGGTCGCGACCGCCAAGAACGTCTCGATTTGATCGATGTCCACAAATCCTCAAGCTGGCTGGCCACGATACTCTGATAGAAAATATCTATCATACTGATACTAACAATCAGTTTGACTGACCACAACTCCTTTTGCACACTCATTCCAGGCCCAGCGATTCGCTTCCGTCGCAACGTGCGGCGGCTGCGCGAACGGGAGGCGTTCATGAACAACCACTCTAATTTGCATACCGCCGAAAATCATTGGCAGTCACATCGCCGTTGGGAAGGAATCACTCGCCCCTACCGCGACGAGGACGTGGCGCGACTGCGCGGTTCCGTTCGGATCGAATACACACTTGCGCGCATGGGCGCGGAAAATCTTTGGAATCTGTTGCATTCCGAGCCCTATGTTGCCGCCCTCGGAGCCATGACCGGCAACCAAGCCATCCAGCAGGTGCACGCAGGGCTGAAAGCCGTCTACGTCAGTGGCTGGCAAGTTGCCGCGGATGCGAACCTGAGTGGCGAAATGTATCCAGACCAAAGCCTCTATCCTGCCGACAGCGTGCCAAGCCTGGTGAGGAGGATCAACAAGGCGATGCAGAGAGCGGACCAGACACATTATTCGGAGGGGAAAAACGCGATCAACTGGTTTGCTCCTCTTATCGCGGACGCCGAGGCGGGGTTTGGCGGCAACCTGAATGCGTTTGAGTTGATGAAAGCGATGATTGAAGCAGGAGCGGCCTGCGTACACTTTGAAGACCAGCTGTCATCCGCCAAAAAGTGCGGGCATCTGGGCGGAAAGGTGCTGGTTCCCACAACGGAAGCGATTCAAAAACTTGTCGCGGCGCGGCTTGCCGCAGACGTCATGGGTGTGCCCACGCTGATTATGGCACGGACGGATGCGGATAGCGCAGCATTGCTCACAAGCGACACCGATCCACGGGACTGCGAATTCTTGACAGGAGAGCGCACTGCCGAAGGCTTTTTCGCTATTCGATCGGGGCTGGAATGCGCCATTTCTCGCGCTATCTCCTATGCGCCATATGCCGATCTCCTCTGGTGCGAAACGTCGAAGCCCGATTTGCAGGAAGCGAAGGAATTCGCTGACGCTGTGCACGCCCAATTCCCGGCCAAGATGCTCGCGTACAACTGTTCCCCGTCGTTCAACTGGAGGAAGCATCTCTCTGACTCAGCGATTGCCAATTTCCAGCGCGAACTGGCGGGTATGGGATACAAGTTCCAGTTCATCACGCTAGCTGGATTCCACGCCTTGAATCTTTCCATGTTCGAACTAGCGCGTGGCTACAAGAACGAAGGCATGGCCGCCTATTCACAACTTCAGGAAAGGGAGTTTCGTTTCGAGCAGACGGCCCATTACGGGGCCGTCAAGCACCAGCGTTTCGTCGGTACCGGATATTTCGATGACGTTCAGCATGTCATCACAGGTGGAACGGCCTCCACCAAGGCCCTTGAAGGATCAACCGAAAATAGGCAGTTTCTGGAGCCTGCAGAAGCCTTAGAATCTGTAATGCGCCCAGCTTCCCTCTGACACGGGAGGACTCATGGCCGTTACTCGCCAGAGCATCAAAGGCTTCCACACAAACTACGCGCCCGCAGGCGCAAGCGAACGAGAGCTACCGGCAGGATTCCTGCGATTCTTTATCCCGCTGCACGGCAAGTTTGCCGAGCGACACCGCGCACTCGTGCTGGCGAGGCGGGTGGCGCTTGAGGAGTCCTTGCGTGGAAACAAGCCAAGTCACCTTCCGCCGTCGGCAGCCACACGCGACGAGTGGAGCGTTGAACTGCCCGCGTGGTGTGAAGACCAGCGCAACCAGATGACTGGGCCGGCCGATGACGCAGAACTCGTAGTGAAGATGCTGAATTCCGGCGCTCCGGGCGTGATGCTCGACCTCGAGGATTCCACGGTGAATGAGTGGGAACATCAGCGCCTGGGTGTCGAAAATATTCTGCAGGCGCTGCGTGGCACGCTGACCTACCACGACGCGAAGCGGGACAGTGTGGTAGGAATCAAGCCGGGCAAAACTGTGATTTGGATTCGCCCGCGCGGATTGCATCTCCATCAGGGCGGGGTTGTCGATGGCGAGCTGTGTTCAGCTTCTCTCTTCGACGTGGCGCGAATTGTCTTTGCGGTTGAACCGTCGGAACTGAAGCATCCTCTGGCGTTCTATATCCCTAAGTCGGAATCCTCCGAGGAAGCGCTATTCTGGCGCGACATGTTCCAAAGCCTCGCGCAAACGCGCGGCTGGCCGAAAGCCTATATCAAGTGCATGGCACTGGTGGAATCGCATCCGCTCGCATATCAGATGGAGGAGTTTCTCTACAATCTCCGCGATCATATTTTGGGATTGAATTTGGGCCGCTGGGACTACATGGCTGGCCTGATTCATTTCAACCTGGACGATCCGCGCTGGCTGCTACCGGACCGCAACACGATTCCGCACGACGTGCCTTTCTTCCAGAATTTGCGCGAGCTGCTGCCGGAGATTTGTCACAAACGCGGCGCGCTGGCAATTGGCGGCATGACAGCGCTTTATCCAAGCCGTCAGGACCCGGAGTTGAACGCCCGCGCTCTCGCGGTGCTCGAAAAAGACAAGAAAAACGAAGCCAACTCCCTGATGGATGGCGCATGGACCGGGCATCCGGACCAGAATCAGATCGCGCTTGCGCAATTTCCAACGCCAAATCAGTTGCATGCGCGACGAGCCGCTGCGAATCGCTATCCGGATCTACGGCCGGTCCCGACAGGCGTAGGAAAACGTACGGCAGAGGGAAGCCGAGCGGCCATTCGCACCGTGATTCGCTATCGCAACGGCGTGTTGAACGGAAAGGGCGCGAGTTTGCTAGACGGGTATATGGAGGACCTGGCCACGGATCGCATCTATCGGCTGATGCTGGCACAACGCCTGGAACACTCGCGTGCAACGCCGATTGTGGACGATGCGGGCAGTCTGGTTTTGCATACTCCGGAACTGCTCAGCAAGCTTTTCGATGAAGAACTCGAAAGACTGATCACTCATCCACCACGCGGCGAGAGCGGGACTCCCGAAACGCTACGGGACGCGCGCCGCATTGCCGAAGCGATGATCCTCAATCACGAATTTGATCCGTCGTGAGCCAACACAAAAATGGTGTGCGGGCAGAAAGTCACGATCGCAGAAGATTTTTTGTCTCTCGCCCGAACATAGAGCTTTAGAACCAATTCCCGGTGGCGGCGCGTTCTGGAGAATGAATTCCGTCAGGGAGTGCTGGGGCTGCGGAGATTCGAACTCCCGACACTTGGTTCAGGAATTTGATTGATATTCCCCAACGCGCTTGTTTTCGAGCCCTTCAATTTGGTCACAGATCTGCTCTTTTTGGCTTGTTTGGGCACGGAACTTGCAACGCAATTTGCAACACGCTTTCCGAGCCAATTTGATTCCTAACTTCCGATTAACCTCATGTGCCTTTGGCGCACCACCAGCCTACCGTTTTCGTTTCGGATATCTCGGCAGTTTGCTTGCGCTAAGAAGGTCTAGCTGGGCTTCTTCATTCCGGCCCAGTTTCTCGTACGTCTGGCCTCGGTCAAGATAAGTCTGTCTGAACGCATCTGAGAAGCTTTCGATGGCCTCTTCCAACCGTCCCATCTTCAAACAGGCGTGGGCTTTGCACCTATGAAAGATGTCATTGTTTGAGTCGATTGAAATCGCTCGCGAATAGTCGTCAATTGCCTCAGCAAGTCTACCAACAGGCTGGGCGCGTTGAAAAAGGTCACCCTCACCCCAGTTCACAAAAGGGTTAGCGTCGCCTGAGGAGAACGCAACGCCTTCTCAAAGTCGAGCAATGCAATCCATGGAGAGACTTTTCGGCAAGGTCCGATAATCCGAATTTGCGAGGACCTAGCAACCAGGGCCAATTATTGGTGATAAGCTGCCGCAGCGGCGCAGACTGCCTCCTAGTTCTTCTTGGGTCGGTCCTATCCGAGCCCACTAAACAGGAGTCGGGCCACCACAAAGATTCGATAAGGGGAATGCTTGACAAAAACGCCTGCATTATTTGACCTAACCGGCAGAGTTGCTGTCGTGACTGGTGGTAATGGTGGAATTGGTCGCAGCATTGCGCTCGGATTGGCCGAAGCCGGAGCTGCCGTCGCAGTGTTTGGCCGAGACGACGAAAAGAACCGACGGGTGCTCTCTGAACTGAAAGCAATCGGTGTCCCTTCAATTGCTGTGAGGGTTGATGTGACCAATCGCGCCGGATTGGAGCCCGCGCTTAAAAAGGTCGAGAGTGAACTCGGGGACATAGGTATCCTGGTGAATAATGCCGGCAACGTGTCGTTGAGCGGCGGTGTTTTACTGGAAAAATCTGAGGATTGGGACAACGTCATCGAGACGCAACTCACTGCTGTTTTCCTTCTTTCGAAGCTCGCTGCCAGCTCGATGCTCCGTCGCAAATTCGGAAAAATCATCAACATTGGCAGTATGTACTCGTTCTTTGGATCTGGGCTGATCCCCTCTTACAGCGCAGCGAAAGGGGCGATCGTCCAGCTGACCAAGTCCATGGCGATTGAGTTCGCGCCGCACAACATTCAAGTCAATGCGATCGCGCCAGGTTGGATTGAAACGGATATGACCGCGCCTGTCCACACAATGCCCTTAAACGCCGAAATTCTTGCGCGAACTCCGGCGGGTCACGCGAGCGTGGGACAAATACCTTTACCTGGTGAATGCGGCAACAGCCATAGGGATTTTCTTCAGCGCCCTGGCGATTGTGTCGTGCCTTTTCGTATGGCCCCGAACGGATCTTCGCAAAATTACGAAAGTGAAATTTTCTCTGGTCGCCCTGGCGTATCTGTTCCTGAGCTGGTTCGCGATTCACTGGAACATCATTGGGCCAGCCACGCGGTTGTAGGGAGCAGTTGCTAGCCTCCCGCAATCCGTCTGTGTAACCTTGCCAAAAGGTTTCTTTTCCCCTTGCTTACCGAGAGAAGTTCTTATATGCTCCTCTCGGAAACCGATATGAGTAAACCGAACGATCTCGTTCAGGGCACTCTCGATCTACTGCTCTTGAAAATCCTGGCGCTGGAGCCCTTGCACGGATGGGCCATCAGTCTCCGCCTGAAATCCATCTCTGGAGATGTGCTGCAGGTCAGCGAAGGATCCCTATACCCTGCATTGCACAAGTTGGAGCAGGAAGGCTGGATCACGGCCGAGTGGAAGCAGACGGAAAATAACCGGCGGGCGAAATTTTATTCGCTGACACACCTGGGAAGGCGGCAACTCGAATCGGAGACTGCGAACTGGCAGCGGTTGTCGACGGCCATCTCGAACGTGGTCCGGCTTTCCGAGACGTAGGAGGAGTTATGCGGATGGAACACTGGTGGTACACGGCGCGGTTACGGCTCAGGTCCGTCCTGCTCCGCACCCGTGTGGAACAAGAGCTCGATGAGGAGCTGCAATTCCACCTGGAGCGCAAAATCGAGGAGGGCATCGCCAATGGGCTTTCCCCAAAAGAGGCGCGCTACGCGGCGATGCGCGCAATGGAAGGACTGGAACAGCGGAAAGAGGAGATGAGAGATTCGCGGCACATTCATTGGTTGACGGATGTCCTCGACGACGCGCGCTTCGCAATCCGGAGCTTGCGCCGCACGCCCGGACTTACCGCGTTCGTGGTGATGACGCTCGCGCTGGGGATCGGGATGACCTCAGGGACTTTTAGTATGGTGGATGCGCTGATTTTCAGGCCTTACCCCGTTCCGCATCCGAGCGGCGTGGTCACTCTGGTGAGCACCACGCACGATAGCGGCTTCGACAATTTCTCCTATCGCGAATACCTGGACATCCGCGACAAAGCGAAGGGCTACGACGGCGTGATCGCCAACGCAGATATAGAGGCTGTCGGTTTCAGCCCCGAAACCGGAGCTACGCCGCGGGTCAAGGGCGGGATGATGGTTTCCGGTAATTACTTCCACGTGCTGGGCGTGGAGCCGCGGCTGGGGCGCGGTTTTCGGGAGGACGAAGACCAAGTGCCTGGTCGCAATGCCGTGGTGGTGCTCGGGCCGGACTTCTGGAAGCACGAATTCGGGAGCAACCCTTCCGTCCTCGGTAGGACGATTCGCCTGAATGGCACGGAGTTCACCGTGATTGGCGTGGCTCCGGAAACCTTTCCGGGGTTGCTGATATTCGGGCATCCCGACTTCTACATGCCGCTGGCGATGGCGCGAGTGTTTTCGACCAACCGCCAGAAGAATTTTTTCGAGGACCGCGACGATCGCGAGTTGAACGTCAAGGCACGCTTGAAACCGGGCACGACGCTGCAGCAAGCGCAAAATGAACTGGCCCTGCTCGCAAAAAACTTCGAGCGCGAGTATCCGAAGGTCAATCGTGGCCGCGGCGCGGCGGTACACACGCAGTTCGAGATGCGGACTCGCGATGACGACGTGAATTGGAAGTTCGGCGTAATCTTTGTGAT
>QHYO01000764.1 GCA_003224135.1 Acidobacteriota bacterium
GAGTTTCGGATTCCAAAAAGAACTCCCCGGAAAAGTACTGTTGGATGCCTCGTACGTCGGCAAGAAGGGGACCCATCTCTACCTCGGCGGATTTCGCAATCAGAACTATCTACCCGCCAGCGCCATCGCAGGCTTGACGCCAGACGAAATTGGCAGCCTGAACGACCAGGTGGCAAACCCATTCTTCTACGATCCGACCACGACAGGACATGTCGGGCAGCCTTGCGATAACACTCATTTCATCTGCGATCCGACGAGTCCACTTTCGGGGCCAACCGTATCGCAATATCAGCTCTTGGTTCCATTTCCTCAATACACTTCCTTTTCCGGGGATTCCCCGCCGATCGCAGATTCCATTTATCACGCGCTCCAGGTCCGCGTCGAAAGAGAGTTCTCAAATGGCCTGCAGTTTTTGCTGACGTATACATGGTCAAAATCCATTGACAACGCCTCCGCCACGGATGACAGCATCTCCTGGCTTGGAGGCGGCTCGACCGACGGTAGCACTCTCACGGTGCAAAATCCGTTCGATCTGCGCGCCGAGCGGGCACCGTCCGTATACGATATCCCGCATGTGCTGCAGTTCAGCTACGTTTACGAACTACCGATTGGCAGGGGAAGACAATTTGGCAGGCAGATGCATCCCATACTCAACGCGATCGTTGGCGGCTGGCAGGTCAACGGAATCGTCCGCATCGACAATGGCCGCCCTATCATCCCCGGATTGGACAGCTCCAACCCGATACCAACCTATGGCCAACGGCCGAATCTGATTGGAACGCTCAAGCGCGCTTCAGGCAGCCCTCAAGGTTCCACCGATCCGGATACGGGAACCAGTTATTTTGCCAATCCAGACGCTCTTTCGCAGACGCCCGACAACACGTTCGGAACCGCCGCAAGGACACTCGGCAGCGTTCGTCAACCAGGAGCGAGGGATGTGTCTATGTCGCTCTTTAAGGAATTCCCGCTGGGAATTGTTCGCGAAGGGATGCGCTTGCAGTTCCGCGCGGAATCTTTCAACACCTTTAACCATCCGCACTTCGCTGGACCCAACGCGAACGTCGGAGCGAGCGACTATGGATTCATCTCAAGCACAATCGGCAGCCCCCGTGAGCTGCAGTTAGCGCTCAAACTCTACTTCTAGGCTTTCGGCCACCCCCGGAACACCGAGGGATGAGGTGGTAGCGACTCCCAACGCCCACCTCGTCCCCGGAGAACAGCCTAAAGTCATAAGACATTCGTTCGTTTCAAACTTCCGCAACCGAGCACTTCTCGGCAGGAGAGTAGTCATGAAATTTTGTCTAATCGTGCGCGTCATATGGTGCCAACTTGCATTTGCGTTGTCGTTGGTAAGCGGATTAGCTCACGTTACCTACGCTCAAACGATCGAAGTCGACATCAGGCCAGGTCACTCGACGAACACCTTCAAGCCCAGCGAAGCGCTAGGCGCCGGTGTTGACCGCATACCGCTTGCGGCAACCGACAAGATTTTTACCGAGCCCGTCCTTAAGCAGATCCTGTCGACGGGATGGCAAACCGTCAGCTATCGGCAGAACACCGAGTTATACGTGGAAGCCTGGCACTGGAACTCCAAAGGCACATGGAGTGAGCCCGGTCAAAGGGGCTATTTCGTTGGAGACGCAACGCCCACGGAATTCATTCGTCATTCGTTTGGATATCCGCTGCCTCATGCAGGATTTTCGCAGCCCGACGGGCGCGGCTACTCGCGTCTTACCGACGGCGACGTCAGCACTTACTGGAAGAGCAATCCTTACCTGACGAAAGCTTATACGAGCGAGAACGACGCACTGCATCCTCAGTGGGTTGTTGTGGACCTCGCAAGCCTGCAGGATGTCAACGCCATTCAGATCGATTGGGCGGATCCTTACGCGAAACGTTACCTGGTCCAGTATTGGACTGGTTTGAATCCGATTCGCGAGGCCGCTGCGGGATCTTGGGTCACGTTTCCCGGAGGTGCCGTCACGGACGGCAAAGGAGGGAAAGTAACCCTCCAGTTGTCGCGCAACCCGCTGCCTGCGCGGTGGATGCGAATCTGGATGACCGAGTCCTCGGGAACTTGCGACACGCATGGCTCTCAGGATCGTCGCAACTGCCTGGGTTACGCCATCAAGGAACTTTACGTCGGAACGACAACCAAGGACGGCAAATTCCACGACGTTGTTCGACACACCGCGGACCGCGCCCAGTCGAACACGTTCTGTTCCTCTGTCGATCCATGGCACGAAAACTCGGTCATCAACGATCGCGCTGACCAGGTCGGGTTTGATCTTTTCTATACCAGTGGTATCACCCGTGGGCTACCGGCAATGATTCCGGTCGCCATGTTGTACGAGACCCCCGAGAATTCCGTGGCCCAGCTGAAGTACCTCAAAGCGAGAGGCTATCCAATCTCGTATATCGAAATGGGAGAGGAGCCCGATGGCAAACACACTCTGCCGGAGGACTACGGAGCGTTGTACCTTCAATGGGCGACCGCGCTGCACAAAGTTGATCCCAGCTTGAAGTTGGGCGGACCGATTTTCGAAGGCGTGAATAAAGACATCGAGGTGTGGCCTGACGCTCGTGGAAGGACGTCATGGATGGGACGATTTTTCGACTATTTAAGAGAGCACAATCGCCTCAACGATCTCTCATTTATTTCCTTCGAGCACTATCCTTTCGAGCCCTGCAAACTGCAGTGGAGCGATCTATACGATGAGGCAAATCTCACGCGTCATATTCTTCAGGTCTGGCGGGAAGACGGACTCCCTCCGGGTGTTCCTATGTTTATCAGCGAAACCAACATAGCCGCGGGCTCCGACGAATCTTTTGTGGACATTTTCGCGGCGCTTTGGTGGGCGGACTTTGTCGGAGCGTTCTTTGAAGCCGGAGGAAACGCCGTCTATTACTTCCACTATATTCCGCTGGGACAATCCCTAGGCTGCCACAATACGTCGCCAGGCACGTTCAGTATGTTCACTACGACGAAGGACTACGAGCTGCAGCAGCCAACATCGCAATACTTCGCTGGGAAAATGATCACACAAGAGTGGGTACAACCAGGCAACGGCGACCACAAAGTATTTCCAAGCACCAGCGACGTACAAGATGGCGCAGGACATACGCTTGTGACCTCTTACGCCGTGTTGCGCCCAGACGGAGAATGGTCGTTGATGCTGGTCAATAAAGACCAACTAAATCCACACCCCGTGCACATCGTTTTTGAAGGTGAAAAGGAGACTAGGCACTTTACGGGGCAAGTAGGCGTGGTCACGTTTGGAAGTGAACAGTATCAGTGGCATTCGAATGTCAAGGGCGGCACTGCTGATCCTGACGGACCAGAAGCCAAGTCCTCGGTGACCGCTCCGAAGGACGGAGTGTTCACCTTGCCGAAGGCCTCAGTCACGGTGATACGAGGAAAACTCGCTGGGAGTCTCTAGGGAATCGTGGAGGCGGGGGAGTCGGAATATTCAGCGGTATTGAAAACATGCAACTTATTGATTTTTCGAGACGCTAAAAACATTGAAAACGACGAAATTGCGCCTAACTGGAACGTATCGCGTAGTGGTACCAGGGCAAGAGCGAAACGCTGACTGAGTCCGCAGCGGGTTGCCCGGGCCGTCTTGGTGTTGTTGTGGTCGTAGATGCTTAAAACGCGAAAGCGCGTGGCCTCGTCGATGGCCGTGGCCGCGGACTGAACCGTTGACGCGCTCGACCGACCCGAGGAACGTATTTTACATCGAGCTGCACGGAGCGCCCCTAGTAAGAAGGAGGTCTGGGGTTGGAGCCTGCCTCGGCTGGATCAGAAAAGTGTCGTAGTCTTTGGTTCAAGCAAAACCAATCTCTGCGCACATGCCTCTCCAATTGACTCTTATCCGCATGAAAATGGCCTATTCCCAGTGCGACCAAGCGTCGCCCTGCTCCTCGTGCTTCTTCCTGCTCAGAGCCTCGACGCGAAGGCGCTCTGAGCACTCGTCGCAGATAGTCATTTCCGATGGCTCGCCACACACATTGCAAACGTGGCGTGCGTGTTCTGGCCGGGGGTCGGACTGCTCGCGGGTAACTACTTTCATGTTTGCCTCCCGTTGTACAGAGGCTGAGGGCGGGCCCAAGCCGCGCTCCTTGTAACCTAACTCTAGTGGAGACGCACAGCTCCTATCAAGGGAATTCAATGAAAGCCTTGCCGCAGGTATCCAAAGCAAGTTGGAGCCGGTTCTTCGATAACCTAATCGCGAGCATACGCATTGAGCCAGCTTGACATCGGCTGTGATTTTGCACGAGGCCGTTGGGCAATGCAGGACAAAATTCGCTTAATTCAGTTTTATTCGAACCAATGAATGAAAATCTTTAACAGCCTCGGAGAGACTCTTCGGTCCGCATGCGATGTGAAGTTGCTCTTTTCGAGCCAATGCTGAATCCAATCCGTCTCGGTTCGAGCTAAAGGGCATCATCCTTATTTACATACACTCCGTCCACACGGTCTCTGGATGACTCTGGATGACGCTTACCCTGCCACTGTGGGCATGCACCGCAATTCGTCTTTTCGCCGCTCAGTTGCTGGTGCAGGGGTCA
>QHYO01000771.1 GCA_003224135.1 Acidobacteriota bacterium
AAGGTCAGAATCCACACGGGCAAATTAAGTGGCCTCGAGGGAATTCTGGTCAATTTTAAGGGCAATCACAGAGTCGTGCTTTCCGTCACCTTGTTGCAGCGATCTGTGGCGCTTGAGGTGGATTTGGCTTGGGTGGCTTCTCTTGAAAAGAAGCACGAAAAGAAGGCGCAATACGTGGCCTCGGCATTTCCGGCGCGGGCTGTTGGTTAGTGCATGGTTTGCGAAGAAAGCGTAACGAAAGATAGGTCCATGAGCGTACTTAGAACCGAATTGCGAGACCCACAAGGCGCGAAGCGATTGAATGCCGGCGCTCATTTGACGCTCAAGAAGAGGGGTGTGTCCGCTGGCCGCATCGTTCTTCATGAAGATGCTTTCGTTTCGATGTTGTACCTCGAACGACGCCGCGCCGAGCGCGCACTGAAGCCCTTTGTCTTGATGCTCGTGGATGTAAAGAACGCTATTAAGGACGGGCAGAAAAAGCTTACTTTGGGGAAAGTGACGAACGCGCTACTGAGCGTCACGCGAGAAACCGACATCGTTGGCTGGTATCTTGAGGATCAGCTGATTGGAGTGATCGGCACAGAAGTCGGGAATGCGAAACCGAAAACCGTACAGGGCAGAATGCTCGAGAAGGCAAGAGCTGCACTGGTCGAGGCGCTGCCGGCCGAGAAGGTTTCCAAAATCACCGTATCGTTCCACTTCTTCCCTGAGGAAGAACAGGACGGCAGTACGGACCATTCCGCCAATATCACCCTCTATCCGGACCTGTCGCGCCAGGAAGAATCGCGTAAATTCGCGCTCGGGATCAAGCGGTCGATGGACTTCGTCGGAAGTGCGGCTGCTCTGGTGCTGCTAGCGCCGATTTTTGCCGCAGTGTCTCTTGCGATTAAACTCACCTCCAAGGGTCCGGTGCTCTTCAAGCAAGAGCGCCTGGGGCAATACGGACGAAAGTTTACCGTTCTCAAGTTCCGCTCCATGCTCACCGACTGCGACGCTCGGATTCATGAAGAGTATGTCAGCCAGTTCATCGCAGGCCAGGTGAACGGCGCAAGCCAGGGCAGCGAGCAGCCGGTGTTCAAGATTCAAAAGGATCCACGGGTCACTCCGATCGGTCGTTTCCTGCGCAGGACAAGCCTCGATGAGTTGCCGCAATTCTGGAACGTGATGGTTGGCGAAATGTCGCTCGTCGGTCCGCGCCCCCCTCTTCCCTATGAATTCAAAGCTTACGATCTATGGCACCGGCGTCGCGTGCTGGAGATCAAGCCCGGTATCACAGGCTTGTGGCAAGTCAAAGGTCGCAGCCGCACGCGGTTCGATGAGATGGTTCGCCTGGACTTGAAGTACGCTCGAGCCTGGTCCATCTGGCTCGACGTCAAAATTCTTCTGCAAACACCCGGCGTCGTTCTGACCGGTGAGGGTGCTCACTAAGATTCGTCACCGTTTTTCGTCGAGTTCGTTGAGCGCACAAGGAAAGAAACTGCTGGCAAGCGTGACTGCCGAACGTACAGCGAAGTCCCCTCGCAGCGAACGGCGGGCCCTGAGGCGCGAGCCAGTCGAGCGTGTCGTTTGTAATCCCAAGGAGCCCTATGATCCGGATTGGTGTGATCGGCTATGGATATTGGGGACCGAATATTGTCCGCAATTTTCATACGCACGAAAAATCGGAAGTCGTTCTTGTCTGCGACAACAGCACCAAGTGCCAGGAGCGTCTGCGTAAGGCACATCCGTCCATTTCTTTCACGATGGACGCAAATGATATTTTGAAATCGACGGACATCGACCTTGTCGCTGTGGTAACGCCCGTATGGACGCATTACGAATTGGCCAAGGCAGCGCTCGAAAATGGAAAGCATGTCTTCGTTGAAAAGCCGTTTACCTGCAGGATCACACCTTTTTGTTCACCGGAGCGGTCAAGAAGATCCGTCAGATGGTGGACGAAGGCGCGCTCGGAGACCTTTACTACTACGATTCGCTCCGCGTGAACCTGGGATTGTTCCAGCACGACGTGAATGTAATCTGGGACCTCGCGCCCCACGATCTCTCGATCATGGATCACGTCATTAAAGAGAAGGCGGAGGCGGTTGTCGCGACCGGCGAAAAACACCTGAACGGCGTAGAGGACATCGCATTCATTACGGTTTATTTTCCGAAACGCATCATCGCGCACATCAACGTGAATTGGCTCTCACCGGTAAAGGTGCGCACGACACTGATCGGTGGCGAAAAGAAGATGCTGGTCTGGAATGACCTCGAAGCTGACGAAAAAATCAAAATCTACGACAAAGGCGTAAGTATGTCGACAAACCCGGGCAACTTGCACCAGTTACTGGTCAGCTACCGGTCGGGCGACATGTGGGCGCCGCAAGTCGAACAGATCGAAGCCTTGCGCGCTGAAACCGGCTATTTCCTGAAATGTATCGAAGAGAACAAGACACCGTTCAACGACGGCATCAACGGGTTGCGGGTGGTGCGGTTGCTGGAGGCCGCGGAAAAATCCGTCAGCCAACGCGGGGCGCTGGTGACTCTGTGAACGAATTCGTTTCGATCGCTCCTTCCGTTAAGCTCGGTAAGGATGTCAGGCTCTCCAAATTTATCAATCTTTATGGCTGCGAAATCGGCGACGAGACCAAGATCGGCGCTTTTGTGGAGATTCAGAAAAACTCGAGCGTAGGCAAGCGCTGCAAGATTTCGAGCCACACTTTCGTGTGCGAGGGCGTCGAGATTCAGGACAACGTTTTTGTCGGACACAGCGTAACATTCATCAACGATT
>QHYO01000134.1 GCA_003224135.1 Acidobacteriota bacterium
GTGTACTTGACCCACTGGATCTTGGCATTGATGGATTCGCTGGCAGCGTTGGTGACGCGGTGGCGGAGATAGGTAACGATGTTCTCGAAGCGTCGCTTCAAGGTCCTGGCTACCTCCAGCATGGGGCGCAGCCGACTGCGTACTGCCCAACCATGCCACCAGCGAAAATGTTTCCGCGCTGGCCGCTCGTATTGGTAACTGAAAAATGCCATGGCCGTTTCTTTCAGAGCCCAAGCCCGTGCCGTCTTCAGCCCACTCTGACGTAACTCGGCAAAGGCTTTGCGATCGGCCGGTTCCATGGCGGCTGGATTCCGCAACCAATCGTAGCGTGTTCCTGTCAGTCGGTCATCGCCCGCCGCTCGCAGCGTGCGGTTTTCCTTGCGCCGTACCCTGTCCACGGCCTCGCCCAGATGTTTGGCAACATGAAATTTGTCATAGACGATCTTTTTGCTCCCGTCCTGCAGGTGCTCGCTCACTGAGGCCACGTAAGGATCCCACATATCCATGGCTATCGCCTCGATACTCTCGCGCTGCCCTTCCGTCAGCGTCTCCCAGAATCCATCTAAACTTGCCTGGGTGCGATCTTCTGCCACGTACAGCACACGTGACCGTTCTAGATCATTCACCAGCGTGAAATACTTGTGTCCTTTCCGAAACGCCTTCTCGTCTACTCCCAGCTGCGGCAAAGGCTCGGCCTGCCTCCGTTCCAAGCCCCGCTCCACCGCCCGCTCCATGATCCCGTGAATTTCGTCCCAGCTCAGTCCCAACTGCTCGCCCACTGCCTTCTGACTCGCCGCCCTCAGCCAGTCAATCACCAGTCGTTCCATCAGCGCTGCGTCACCCACTACAAAGCCGGAATTCCCGCTGCTTCGAATAGAACGTGCCTGACCATGTTCCTCTAATATCGGTCGCAGCTTGCTGGGCTGACCCTGCCGTGGACGTGGGTTGCCCGCTCCCGGCATTGGTCGGCAAGGAAGCGTAAAGAGAGCCGCTCCGATCATTACCAGCAACAATGAGGAAGCAGAATCCCAGACAAGAAGATTTTACTGGTCATCGGGATAGGTCCCGGTTACCGCCTTCCTGTTTACTGATATTGTCAGTGTCGAGCTCCCCGAACCGACAACCGAGGTGGGATTGAACGAAGCGCTGGTGCGTGCGGGTAATCCGCTTAGACTGAAATTCACCGTAGCAGCGAAAGGCCCCAAAGGTGTGATCGTCACCGTGTACGACGTCTGTGAACCTCGCTTCACAGTCTGACTGCTCGGAGAAGCTGAAATCGAGAAGTCCGCCACAACCAGTGTCACTTGTGTTGAATGAGTCAGAATGCCGCTGGTCGCTGTTATCGTAAGCGTGTAGGTACCGGTCAGGGTTGAACTCGAAGTGCTTACGGACAGGGTGGAGGACCCAGAACCTATAACTGAGCTCGGGTTGAAAGTGGCAGTCGCGCCAGAAGGCAACCCGCTCACGCTGAAACTCACGTTCCCGGTGAATCCGTTCGAAGGTGTTACGCTTACGGTATAGCTCGTGCCGGTT
>QHYO01000772.1 GCA_003224135.1 Acidobacteriota bacterium
ACGTCGTAGTTCGCTGCGCTGCCGCCGCGAAGCTTGGCGACAAGTTCATCGCTTGAACCCATGTAGGAGGCAACGACTTTACAATGATGTGTAACCTCAAAGTTACGCACGAAACTTGTGTCGGCGTAGCCTTCCCAAACGAGCAGACTCAACATGGGCTCGGGTTTCTTGCACGCGCTGACGAAGAATGCCATGAAAAGTACGGTGAAAATGAAAGTCCTGCGTGTCATCGAGCCTCCAGGAAGACCGGCCAGGGCCAGACAGCCCCATTGCCGCTTGCATCAGGAACTGGACTACGGCTTCGACTGAAATACTACGCGACCCCCCACAACGGTGGTCAAAACTTTTGTTTTGTCGATTGTGTGAGGGTCAATCTGGAAAAGATTCTGCGAGAGGATGATCAGGTCTGCGAGTTTGCCGGGTTCGAGCGAACCTTCCGTTTTTTCACGGAAGCCTGCGAACGCAGCGCCAAGAGTGTAGCCACGAATGGCTTCGGCCACGGAAAGGCGCTGTGACGGAACAAAGCCATCCTTTGGTAAGCCTTCCGAGGTTTGGCGGGTGACTGCTGTCTGAATTCCTTTAAAGGGATTCAACGTGACCACCGGCCAATCGCTGCCGAAGGCCAGCTGGCCGCCGTCCTTGGCGATACTTTTCCACACCCAGGCGCGTGAGGCGCGCTCCGGTCCGATGTTACGGGCCCAGACATCCAGCGTGTCGTTGTTTGGATAGGAATGGAGCGGCTGCATACTCGCGATCACGCGAAGTTTTCCGAAGCGCGGAATGTCAGCGTTGGAAACGGATTCGATATGCTCGATGCGAGGACGGCGCCCGGAACTGTGGTTGAGTCTTAGGGCGCTCTCGTAACCGTCGAGCGCCGTGCGAATGCCGTAATCGCCGATGGCGTGGGTGAATAGCTGTAAATTGCGTTTGTCGAGTTCAGCGATCGCGGACTTGTACTTGTCAGGATCCCAAAACAGCTTGCCTTTGAGTGAAGGATCATCGGAATAGGACCCCAGCATGGCCGCGGTATGCGATTCAATCACGCCGTCAATCATGAATTTTACCGCGCCCGCGGAGAGCCAGTCGCCGGTATATTTTTTCCGCGCATCCTCGATGGCAGAAATATCCTGCGGTCGCAGCTCCGGCGGATCCTGGAAGTAAGAAACGTAAAAGCGGAGTGTCAGATCGCCGTGGCGAAGAAGTTCGTCATAGAGATCGAACTCCTCGAAATCACCTCCGGCGCTGTGGACGCGCGTCAGGCCATTTTCATTAGCCCAGCGGATACCATCCCGGAGCGCTGCAAGTTTTTCACCGCGAGTCGGTTTTGGGATCAACGCTGCAACGAGCGATTGCGCCGCCTCTTTCAGTGCGCCGGTGGCCTCACCGGTTTGCGGATCGCGTACGATGATGCCGTTAGGAGGATTCGGCGTGTCTTTGGTGATATGCGCGAGTGCGAGGGCTTTCGAATTTGCCCAGTAGGTGTGGCCATCGTAGCCCTCAAGGAAGGCCGGGCGGTCCGGGAAAACTTCATCAAGATATTTTTTATCCGGAAGCGATGTGGGAAACATCGCGTAGTTCCATCCGCGGCCGAGAATCCAATCGCTCCCGGGATGCTTGCCGCCATATTCGCGCAGGCGTTGCTGAATGTCAGCGGCATCTTTTGCATCTTCGAGATTGACGCGCCCAAGACTGAATGAGCCGTCGATGAAATGAATATGGCAGTCGGTGAAGCCCGGAAGGACGAGGTGACCTTTCGCGTCGATGACTTTCGTGTCTTTCGATTGCAAATTCGCAATATCGGTGTCGCTCCCCACGGCCACGATGCGTTCTCCACGGATTGCGAGCGCTTCGGCCCACGCTTGTTTGGGATTCAACGTGTAGATCTTTCCGTGCAAGACGATGGTGTCAGCGGGCTGGGTTTTCCATTGCGCAGAG
>QHYO01000135.1 GCA_003224135.1 Acidobacteriota bacterium
AGAGCCGATGGGTCGGGCAAGTTCGTTTCCACGCGATAGCTCTGGAAACGATTGGTGTTGCCTACATAGGTCAAAGAAAGAACGGTCTTGGCACTTAGCGAGCGTTGAAGGCCGAAGCTCCACTGATAACTGGCCGGCAGCTTATAGTTTGCCCGGTCCAGGCCAGTGATGCTGGCAGGGTTGATGGGGAAGCTGGACGCTGTGCCACTCGCCAATGAGACGGAGGGACTGCCCATCGGCACGGGGCCCGGGGTGTTCACGTTGAGGCTGAACGGGATATTGGGACCGGCATCGTACATGTCGTTGCCCTGAATGCGCTCGTACATTATGCCGAATCCTCCGCGCAGCACCGTCTTTCCCCTGCCCGTGACGTCATAGGCGAATCCGATGCGCGGGCCGAATGCTGCCCAGTGGTTGTCCACGAGGCCCTTCGGAACTCCATTCTTACCGGGGATGCCGATTCCATTGAGGTAGAGAGGAACGCCTGCGAGAATCGCATTCGGACTTGTGCCCAAACCGGGGCTGGCGCCGAGGGGGCAACCAGTGGCTGCATTGTCCGTTGGTCCGCAGATCGAGCCATTGCTGTTAAACGTAGCTGCTTGGGCGGGATCATAGAGGTTCGGATAGAAGTTGCCCATCCGGTTGTTCGCCTCGTAGGTATGCGGCACTCCGTCCCAGCGGAGGCCGAGATTTAGGGTCAGCCGACGCGTTGCACGCCAGTTATCCTGAACGTAAGTGGCCCAGGAAACGTTGTTCCACAAGCCATGGTCTTGAACTGCAAGTTCGGTATAGCCCTTCGCTGTCCCGAGCAGATAATCAGCGAAATCATTGCCGGTGAAAGTGCCATCAAAATTGTACGCACCCTGAGTCGTGCCGAACAGATCCTGCACCTTCTTGTAGAGGGCCCAGCTGAAGCCGAACTTAAGCTGGTGTGCTCCCTTGGTCCAAGAGAGATCGTCGCGGATTTGGTAGTCATCAGCCTTGTTGACCCAGGGCCAGCTGGAGATTTCAAACTGCGTGCCCGTCGAACCCTTCAAGTCAATGTTTGGGATGCGGTCCAGGTTGTTTGGTCCTGAGAAGAGCCGGGCGCCGGTGAATCCGGCATCGCTGGCTGACAGGCTTTTCAACCCGGCACCCGCAAAGGGAATGATATTGATGCGGTTGCCGTTATAGTTGAAGGCAACTTCGTTCACCAACGTCGGGCTGATGGTGTACGCGGTATGGACGACCGCACTGTAAGAGGGATTGCCAAAGGTGTCACCGACGGTGGGAACGTTGGCACCGCTCCACTGGCTGATTGCGAATCCTTGCGTCACCTGTTCTGCGATAAAGTGGCCGAAGACGGAAAACTTGCTGCTGAAGTTATGGTCGATGCGGACAACTTCTTCTTTCAGGTTAGTGGGCGTGTTGGAACTACCAAAGAATCTATTCCCGGCGGTGGGAGCAGGGAAGATGCCGGCATTCACCAGGGCGCTGGAGTTGGGGTCGATCATGCAGGACGGAATCTGGTTGCCTGGAAACGGTGAGCCTTGCACGATGCCTGCAGGAGCTACGCCGCCCGGGCAGTTCTCAAAAAGCACGCTCGAAGCAACCTGCGATGACGAGGGCACGAGGATTGGCGTCGACACGGAACTGAAATTCCCGCCGTAAGTGGCCGGATCTGGCACAACCTGACCACTGGTCGGCGATCCTTGAATCAAACGGCGCCATTCCATGTTGTAAAAGAAGAAGGTCTTCTTCTTGTCGGGATTGTAGAGTTTGCCGAATGTGACCGGGCCGCCGATGTTGAAGCCGAACACATTTAAACGCAGCTTATTCGTTTGATTGGGACTAAAGAAGTAGTGCGCATCGAAAGCGTCGTTGCGATTGAACTCCCAAGCGGATGCATGCAACCTGCTCGTTCCGGACTTCAGGACCATAGTCATAGTGGCCGCGGAAGACAAACCGTAGTCGGCGCTATAGTTGGAAGTCAGAGCTCGAAACTCCGCAATCGCATCAGAGGAGGGCGCGATGCTCATACCACCCGCGCCACCGCGATCATCGTCTTCGCCACCGTCTAACAGGTAAATGTTGTGGTTCTGACGCAGCCCGTTGAAGGCGACGTTGGCATCGCCGCCGACCGGAGTGTTTACGAAGTTATTAATCTGGCTAGATGCACCAGGAGTTAGAGCAGCAAGTTGATAAATACTCCGTCCATTGACCGCTAGTTGCGAGACTTGCTGCGAGGTGATGACATTGCTGAGCTCGCCGGAATCTGCCTGCACGGCGATGGTGTTCGCTTCAACGGTAATTGTTTCCGAAGAAGTTCCCACCTTCATTGGAAAATCGAGTCGCAAACGATCGCCGACCTGCAACACAACATCTTTCTGTTCGGCAACCTTGAAACCGGACGCTTCGGCCTTAACCACGTAGCGTCCGATCTGGATATCGGGCACGACGTACTGACCAGAGTCATTGGTTGGAACGGTGCGCGTCCAACCTGTCTCTGTGTTGGTTATTGTGATGTTGACATTTGGCATGGCTGCGCCGGATGGGTCGGTCACCGTGCCAACCACAGTTGCGTTTTGTGCGAAGGAGCTCGACGGTAACCCCAATAAAAGGAGACAAAGGAACGATAAGTAATGAAGTTTGTATTTCCTGGCTGTAACGATACAGTGAGAGAACGAGCTTGAGGACTCGAAAAACATACTTCCGGTTACCATGCGTTGTATTCTCTTAACGAATCTTTGTCAAGCGTATTTTTTGTGCTTGTTACCGAAGGAACTGCGCTAGAGCCGCTAGAATATCGTTAATTCTGAAGGCCGGTCGTGACGCCGGGTATTTCTAGCCTGGCCTCGGCTAGCCGCATCTCGCGAAAAAGGTGGAGATTCGAGGCCATCACCACACCCGGGCTGAAATGAACCTTTGGCGGGAATTGCGCCCTGTTGGAGAGATGATCCACCATCAGCCGCACGGCCACCTGCCCTTGCCGATGAGGCTGCTGATAAATCGAAGCCGTGATTGTTCCTTTTTGAAGGTACGGCGACATCTCCGCAAAGAGGTCCGTCGCGATTAATTTGACCTTTCCCGCGAGCCCGCGCGCGCCAAGCGCGCGGCAGACAGGAAGACAATTCACGGTATTGACGTAGATTCCTGCAAGATTCGGCACGCGCCGCAGCAGATCAAAGGTTTTTTGAAAACTCTCATCCTCGTCTTCGTGACCTTCGATAACCTTGATAATTTTTCCTCCGGCGCAGTGCTGCGGAAATGTTTCGACGAAGCCGTCAGCTTTTTTCCGGTGGTCTTCGGCCCGCAACATCCCTGCGATTACGGCGACTTTGGATCCGGGCGGAACCAGCTTGCCCATGAGTTCGCCCGCTAGGCATCCGTTCGTCCAAGGTTCCACACAGACGATACACGAACGCCGGCTCTCAGGAGCGTCTGTAGAAACGCAAAGCACTCGGATACCATTTTCTTCCGCGTCATTGATTAATGGCTGCAGGGCCTTCGGATTTCCTGCCGTCAGGATAATTCCCTCGACGCCGCGCTCGACCAGTTCCTTGAATGCGGCCGTATCACCTTCTCCAAGCACCTGTACTGGGCGATTCACGAACTGAATTCCAAGGTGCGCGGCCCGGGTAGCCTCTTCGAGAATGCCGTTCCAAAGCTGGTCATAGAAAAAATGGATTTCTCGCGGTACGCACACACCGATTTTCGTGTTGGCTTTTGCAACCGATAAGGCGCGGGCTGCAAGATTGGGCGTATAGCCGACTTGTCGCGCGATTTGCAGAATGCGCTGGCGAGTGGACTCTTTTATTCCCGCGCGTCCGTGCAAAGCACGGTCCACGGTGCCGATGGAGACGTGCGCCAGTTCGGCGATCAGATGAATGCCGCGTCTTTCTTTTGCCATTGGCGAAATTCTTTCCCTGGTTTCTATTTCGGGATTCCTCTAGCCGATGATTCCTGTCCCGTGTAATCTTAACGGGAGTTGCCATCGCGCGATGAAGAAAAAGCATTCGGCCTGGCGAAGTACGATTCTGTGCTGTTCGATCGCGTGCTTCGCAATTCGTGCCACCGGCCAACAATCCCAGCAACCATCGAATCAAGGGGAAAAACAATCCGGCGTAGCCACGGGCGCGGCGCACCCAGCGGTCAAGGATTCCCAGTCCAGGCCAATAACCGCTGGCGGATTCGTGGACGACGCTCCAGTGGTGTTCCTCGACGTTAGCAAGCCGGCTGGCCTGGACAAATTTCACCATCGCTCTGGATCTCCGCGGAAAGCGACAATTTTGGAAACCATGGGCTCGGGCGTGGCCTTTCTCGATTATGACAACGACGGCTGGCTCGATATCTATTTACTGAATGGCTCGACCGTTGCAGCGATGAAGAGTCAGGAGCCACAACCGAAGGCAATGCTCCTTCACAACAATCACGATGGTACGTTCACTGACGTTACCGAAAAGGCTGGCATTGCGAACGAGCGCTGGGGATTCGGTGTGGCCATCGGTGACTATGACAACGACGGCTGGCCGGACATTTATGTCGCGAATTACGGCAAGAATCGTCTCTACCACAATAATCGGAACGGCACGTTCACCGACGTGGCAGAGAAGGCAGGGGTAGCGCTTGGCGGTTGGTCCACTTCGCCGACATGGGGAGATTACGATCGCGATGGACGGCTTGACCTGTTCGTTCCAGGCTACGTGAAGTTTGATCTGGACCACCCGCCGATTGCGGGCCAGGGCACCATACCTCAAAACTTTTGCCAGTTTCGCGGAATCGAGGTTATGTGCGGGCCGAGAGGGCTCCCCGGCGAACCCGACCATTTATTTCACAACAATGGTGACGGAACATTCACAGATGTGAGCGTTAGAGCGGGCGTCGCTGATGCCAGCAGGTATTACGGTTTGGCCGCCGTGTTTGTGGACGTGGACGATGACGGTTGGCTTGACCTGGCGGTGGCAAATGATTCTGTTCCAAATTATCTCTACCGCAATCGTCACGATGGCACCTTTGAAGACATTAGCTATGCATCGGGATTTGCGCTAAGCGAGGATGGCCGCGAACAGGCTTCGATGGGTATCGCCGTGGGAGATTACAACCGGGACGGAAAAGTTGATCTCTTCACAACGACCTTTTCCGACGACTACAAAACGCTGTATCGGAACGACGGCGGAGGCAGTTTTTCCGATGTCAGTTATCGCGCCGGGCTGGCCTCGCCAACAATTCCTTTTCTGTCCTGGGGAACTGCTTTCATCGATTATGATAATGATGGCCTGCTCGATCTGTTCATCGCCAACGGCCACGTTTACCCGCAGGTTGACCAGCAAGACTGGGGCACCACCTGGGCGGAGCGCCCTCAGTTATTCCGGAATCTGGACGGTTCCAAATTCAAGGAAGTGCCACCCGCGACCGGTAGTGGCTTGGCGGACGTGGTTTCCGCACGCGGAGCAGCGTTCGGCGATCTCTTCAATGACGGCCACATCGACGTGGTCTTGAATAACTTGGATTCCACTCCCGTGTTACTTCGCAACGTCATCGAAAACGGCAATCACTGGCTGACGATTAAGCTGGTCGGTGGCCCGAAGAGCCCGAGAGATGCGACAGGAGCGAAAGTTTTCTTGTCTGCAGGCGGAGTACGACAGAGGATGGATATATTTAGCGGCGGCACGTACCAATCAAACTCCGATCCGCGCGTTCATTTCGGTTTAGGACCGGCAAAAACAGTCGACTCCATCGAAATTCACTGGCCGAGCGGCTTTAAGCAGATGGTCGATGTGGCCGCGTTAAATCGCGACGGTCTGAATCGCGTTATCACCATTCAGGAGGGAGCTACGCCTTCCTGGGAGCTAAGTCCTTCGACAGCGAAGAAACACTAGCGGTTCACCACATTCAGCGTAGTGGTGATCAGATCAACTGAATTTCCACCGACCATCAATTCAAACGTGCCCGGTTCCACCTCTGGTTGCATTTCACGATTCAAGTAGGAGAGGTCTTTGGGCCCGAGTGTAAATTCGATGGTCTTGGTCTCGCCCGGACTCAGGGAAATTCGGTGGAATCCCCGCAATTCCTTGATCGGTCTCGTCACCGAGCTGATTTTCTGGTGGATGTAGAGTTGAGCGACTTCATCGCCACGAATCGTGCCAGTATTGGTTACGTCCACACTGACTTTCGTTTGGCCTTCCGGACCGATGGTGTCCGACACAGAGCGAAGGTTCGAATACTTAAACGTTGTATAGCTTAAGCCCCAGCCAAATGGAAACAGGGGTTCCGTCGTACTGCCGAGATAACCCCTCTTTGCCGACGGCTTCTGATAGTAATAGTCGGTCAATTGTCCCACCGACCGCGGTACGCTGATCGGGAGTTTGCCGCCAGGATTGTAGTTGCCAAAGAGCACGTCGGCTACTGCGGTACCGCCTTCCTGCCCGAGATACCATCCTTCGACAATCGCTGGCACGTGCTCCGCAATGTAGTTGATCGAGTTTGGCCGGCCATGCAGCAGAAAGACGACTGTCGGCTTTCCGGTGGCGAGGATGCCTTTGACGAGTTGATCCTGGTCACCCAAAAGATCCAAGCTATCGCGATCGCCAAGATGATTTTTTTGCCCAAGCTTCGCGGGAGCTTTGTTCGTTACCTCCAAGGATTAGAATCACCAGGTCAGCTTTTTTTGCGACTTTTGTCGCTTCGTCGATGCGTTTTAGGTTGAGGGTTGCGTCACCAAGCACGACTTTGTCGGCGTCCCAATCGGGAAGAGACTCGGTAATCTTACAACCCTCGGCGTAGAGCACCTGAGAACCGGGTCCTAGCTCTGCTTTAATGCCGTCAAGAACGCTCACTCCGCGCCCCGGCTTGTTGCTGTAACCGCCGAGATGCACGTCGGCGGCATTAGGCCCGATCACGGCAATACGCTGGTATTTGGATTTTTCCAGCGGCAGCAAATTCCCCTGGTTCTTCAACAGAATGATGGCCTCATGCGCCGCTTGCAACGCGAGTCGCTGATGTTCTACGGTTTTCCGCATAGTCCGGATCCACATACGGATCTTCAAACAGACCAGTCAGGAACTTCGATCGCAAAACGCGGGCGAGTGCGCGGTCTACCAATTCTTCTGACACTTTCCCCTGGTTCACCTGTTCGATCAGACTTGGGTAGGCCTCCGCAAACGGTAACTCAATATCGACTCCGGACTCGAGCGCGAGTTTGGCAGCGGCCGCATTTGAGCCGACGACGTTATGGACAGTACGCAATTCCGTAATGCCAAAATAATCCGAGACCAGAAGGCCATCAAATCCCCACTCGTGGCGAAGGATGTCGTCCAAAAGGTGTTTGTTGCTGTGAGACGGAATCCCGTCGATCTCGTTGTAGGAAGCCATCACGGTCTGGACATGTCCCTGTTTAACGGCTGCTTCAAAAGGCTTCAAAAAATATTCCCGAATCACGCGTTCAGAATAGTTGCCGGGCGCAACGTTCGTTCCGCCTTCGGGCTGGCCATGGACGGCGAAGTGTTTCGCCGTCGCCATGACATGTGACTTGTCGATGCCGGGACCGTTTCCTTGAAAACCACGAATTGCCGACAGGCCCATGTGCGACACAAGATAAGGATCTTCACCATACGTCTCTTCGGTGCGGCCCCAGCGCGGATCGCGCGCAAGGTCCAGCACCGGTGCCAGGCACTGCTGTGCGCCCCGGGCTCTGACTTCCCCTGCGACAGCTGAAAACACGTCGTGGATCAACGCCTCATCCCATGTCGAGGCCAGCGCAATCGCTTGCGGATAAGACGTGCCCTTCAAAGCAGCATGCCCGTGGAGACATTCCTCGTGAAACAGGACCGGGATTCCGAGGCGAGTGTTCTCCTTCACCCATTTCTGCAAAGTGTTGGTGAATTCGGCCATTGCTCGCGGTCCGCGTTGTTCGCTCGGCCGCGACATCTGCCCCAGCCCGTTCTTCAGCACCACTCGAGCGCGTTCGGGAACAAACCCACCCTTCTCATCAACAAATAACTGACTTTGATCCTTGAGATTTCCTCTGTTTTGCCAGGTGCCTTCCAGTTGCGCAATTTTTTCTTCCAACGTCATGCGCGCGACTAGATCTGCTACTCGCTCTTCAACGGAACGCTTCGCATCTCGATAGGCTGGAATATCTTGCGCAATGGCGACAAGGGAGGCTGAACTGCAGAGTATTGGCAGCACAATGACAGCTGCGAAGAACGGCGAATGGAACCGGGTGCGGTGATTCAATCGGCAACCTCCTCGAGGGTTGTCGCGCTTAGAAACGCTAGACCGCGTGGAACTATACGCGACCCTTAGCGCTAGCGCCAAGGATTTACTCCCTGTGCGCCCGTCCGTTACCTGGAGAGTTCGATGAACGCCGGCTCGCTCGAGTCTGCGGATTCCGTTAACCCTCGCAAAAATCCGTGAACCTTATCGCAGGTTTGCGGCATCAAATACACCCACTGACGGTTTGGCAAAACCGCTCGCTCGCTCGTTCATGCTGCCGGGTGAATTGGGAGCGGACCGACCGTACCGTCCCTTCTCCCGTGATCCTCAATTCAAAGGAGGAAATCGGATGGAAAGTTCAGCAGCAAAACAGCAACCTATGGCAGGAGATCATATGACAACTGCCGAACAAACGTATCTGCGCACTGAATTGGAACAACGCCGCGAGCGTCTTCACGCGGCGTTGCATTCTCCCGCGGCCGATGCTTCTCTTTCGCAGCTGCTGACAGC
>QHYO01000773.1 GCA_003224135.1 Acidobacteriota bacterium
TGGGGCGCAGCAGGAACCCCAACCCGGTTTCCATGTGCTGATGATTCAACTGACCCTCGGCGTCGCCGAGAACGGCACCCTCAAGAAATACTACGTAAAAATCGGGCAGGGCTACATCGAACAGGGTGCGACCTGGAAAATCGCTGCCGAGCAGCGCGAAGCAGAGACTCGGCTGAAAGCCCCTGCCGAGAAAAAAGACCTGTACCCTGCCGGCGTAAATGCCGAAAAGGAAATTGCTGAAGCACTCGAAACGGCCGCAAAATCACATAAGCGAGTGTTGCTGATTTTTGGCGGCAATTGGTGCTATGACTGCCATGTATTGGACGAAGCGTTTCATACGCCGGAGATCGCTCCGACCCTGAACCGTAATTTTGTGGTCGCGCACATCGACATCGGCGAGTACGACAAGAATCTGGATTTGGCGAAGAAATATGAAGTGCCACTCAAGCGCGGCGTTCCCGCGGCTGCCGTTCTCGAAAGCGACGGCAAACTCCTCTTCACTCAGAAAAATCAGGAATTCGAAAAAGCGCGCTCCCTCGCTCCAGAGGACGTGTTGGCCTTTCTAAACAAATGGAAGCCTGCCACCGCAAAATAGTTTGGCGGTACAGGCTTCGGCCTGTATATTCTGCCCGTGCGTTTCTGTTGTCCCACGGAATTTACAAAATTGACGCAATCTCCGGATCAATAGCGACGTGCGTGGCAATTTCTCCGTTAATGGAATATTTGTCGCCGTTCGTTTCACTGAAGTGAAAAAATCGGCTGATATGGTAATCCTCGTCGAAAATTGAAAATAGTTTCTCCGCCTCCTCCACTGGTAGTTTGAACGCGGGAAGCGGCACCGGCTCTCCGGGCTTCGCGGCAATCGTGGTATAGACGCGATAGAGTTCCTGCAATGACATCATGGGAGCGCGGCGCGCGGATTGGGCATTCATGGCGCGACCTCTCTTCCGCAATTTTCTTCGACGATCTTTTTATAGCAACCCTCTTCACAAAACTACAGCCTGATTCTACACCGGCCGGGGTCTCCAGTCCTTTGTCAATCGCATTCGAATCCACTATCATTTTTAGGCGGTAAACAAATCAGCCCGTGAGCCTGTGGAATCATTCGCAAAGGGAGGCAGCAAATGGCCATCGCAGTCGGACAGACAGCCCCGGATTTTACGCTGAAAAGTCAGTACGATAAGGAAGTGAAGCTCTCGGATTTTAAGGGTAAGAAAAACGTGGTTCTCATGTTCTATCCGCTTGACTGGAGCCCAACCTGCACTCAGGAACATGTGTGCTTTGTGAACGACATGAAAAAGTTTGACACGCTGGACGCGGAAGTCCTAGGCGTCAGCGTTGACAGCGCCTGGTCGCACAAAGCTTATGCGGAAAAGATGGGAATCAAGTATTCCCTGCTCGCTGATTTCCAGCCGCGCGGCGCTGTGGCGGACAAGTACGGCGTGTTTCTGCCGGACAAGGGCATCACCGGTCGCGCGATCGTGATCGTCAACAAAGATGGCAGGGTTGCGTGGGTAAAAAATTACGATATTCCCGTAGTGCCGGATGTCGCGGAAGTCGCCTCCGCACTGCAACAGGTGAAAGCAGCGGGCGCGTAAACCCATAGTGCCGGGCCCTAGCCCTGCCTGCGAAAGGCGTCGCAAGAAAGGCCAGAGTGTTGCCGCTCTGGCTTTTTTTTCGAATCCTCAACTGGTTGCGGCGACAAAGTTGAGAAGCCATGGCCCCACCAGCCACAGTATCAGCGTAAGCGCGCCGCCAAACAGAAGCGGCAGACGCATGGGATTTGCGCGCACTGCGGCATAGGCTGCCGCGAGTCCCGGCACAAACCCGAACCAGATAAAGCCAATCATTACGAGGTGATCGCCCCACTCCGGCGGCAGAAGCTCT
>QHYO01000136.1 GCA_003224135.1 Acidobacteriota bacterium
CGTCAGTAATGTTGGAATTGAACACCGGATCAGTGATTGGGCAAGGCGTGCCGCCGAGTGTTGTGCTGAGGTTTTTGCGCGAGAGGTCTTCGCGGATGCCTTCGGTAGCGGCGAAGAAGAAGAGCTTATCTTTCTTGATGGGTCCACCGAAGCTGCCGCCAAACTGATTGCGGCGGAAATTATCGAGAGGCTTGCCATCGGAGGTCGCCGCGGTTAGAGCTTCGTTGCGGAAGTATTCGAAACCGCTGCCATGGAAGCTATTGGTGCCGGACTTGGTGATGACGTTGACTACGCCGCCGGCGGTGCGACCAAATTCCGCGTTCGCGCCGCTGGCCACAATCTGGAACTCCTTGACGGCTTCCAGACTGATGTCCACGGCAGCGCGTTGGCCGCCCATCTGTTCGCCGAAGAAGCCGTTGTTGTAGTCGCCGCCGTCGAGGCTGATGTTGTTGAAGATTCCACGCTGGCCGTTGATGTTGATTTCGTCGCCGTCGGGGCCCTGGGAGATGCTGACGCCGGGGGTAAGTGTGAGCAGGTCTTCAAATTTGCGACCGAGAACCGGCGTGGTGGCGATAGCAGCTTCATCCAGAGTGGAGGAGGATTCGGTCTTGGTGACTTCGATGACCGGCACGTCGGAGACGACGATTTGCTGCGCGACTGAGGAAACCTTGACCGTTACGGGAATTGAGAGGTTCTGTCCCACCGTCAGATTGATTTTTTCTTGAACGATGGTTGTGAATCCGGGCTTGCTGATAGTGAGCGTGTAATGGCCCGGTGCAAGGTTCAAGAACTGAAAGCGGCCGTCGGTGTTGGTGGATTCGGTGCGGATATAGTTCGTATCCAGATTTTTGACTTCAACGCTGGCACCAGCCACGCTGCCGCCTTTTTCGTCGAGCACATCGCCCTGAACGCTTCCGGTCGTAAACTGCGCTTGCCCCCATGCTGCTGCGGAATAGAACACACACAGCGCCAGAACTGCGGCGCCACAAAATAGTTTTTTCACCATTTCCCCCGTAACATCCCCGTTTGCTGCAGGCAGGAAAGTCTCCAGAGGTTGGAGTAGCCTGCAGTTACCGTGTGTATAAAGTTTAGGCGGTGCTATGGGCAGTGTGCAAGGGGAATGCCTGTGGAAATTTTGGATGCTATGCAGAGAAGCGCTGCGTGGTCCGTGTGAAAGGACTGGGACCGGAAATTAGACGCCGAATTGGTGGCTGGGAATATTGTCGTCGCGATCGAATTCCAGTTCGTCGAAGGATGCTGCGATGCCGAACCAGCCCGGCATGGCGGCAGGTTCGATACGCGTGACGCGAGCTTTGCTGACGATGACGACGTTTCCCCGGCCCATGGGGCGGCTGATGAGAACGACTTCGAGTTCAATCTGAGTTTCGAGCGCGAGCTTGCGGGGGCAAAGAAAAAAGACACCGCTCGAACTGATATCACGCGTGACCAGAGTAATAGGGAAGTCTTCGGCTCGGCCATTTACGCCGCGAAGACGCAGCGGCAGGCGGAGGGAAGCTCTGGGATATTCGCGATGTTCGGGAAACACGCCGACGGCGTGGGTCGGCACTCGGGCAAAGCGGCGCATTGGATTGAGCGGTTCGAGTGGCATCACGCGAAGTGACGGCACTCGCAAAGCTCCTACCGCCGGCACAGGAGCAACAGTGCTGAGACTTGGTACAGCGATCGGCCCGGGCATGCCGGCTTGCGGAACGAATATCGCGGGTTTCTCGGGGTCTTGCCGTAGAGCCTGATTGGATGCGCTCATCTCACCCTCAGAGATAGATGCTTCGACTTCGTTCAGCGATGCGGTGCGACAGCGTACAGAGCCTGTTAGGTCAAAACGTTGCGTGTTACACAAAACACTGTACCGAAACGGAGTGCGAGGATGCCACTTTGGACAGGCACGAGTCAACCTGTGGAAATCTTAAGAAGTGTCCTATCTTCAAACACTTGGTTTTAGTACCGGGTTCGGCTGCGGAGAGCAATAGATTCAGGTTGCGCTACTGCGCGCAACGAGTTGCGCTCGAAGTACGCCCAAATTGGTGCTCGACGGTGTGCCACTACCGCCTTAGAGTCGTGCATGGTGCCCCGCTTACCTGACAACCTGCAGGAAGAATCCCGGTTCGTTTCCGGTAAGACTGAAAACGGGATGCCAGATGGCGGCCCGCTGCCAAAAGGGTCCTCGCGAGCGGGCATTCTCGTTCTGAGCTTTCTTACTGTTTATATTTTGTGGGGTGGAACGTTCTTCGCAATGAGAGTTGGCGTGGAGTCGTTTCCGCCGCTGATTTTGGCCGGGATGCGGCACCTTTCGGTGGGAGTGGTGTTGTATCCACTTTTGAGATGGCGCACCGGTATCCGTCCAACGGCGCAGCAGTGGAGGACGGCCGCGATTACTGGAGTGCTGCTGCTTTGCATTGGGAATGGCGGTGTTTGCTGGGCGGAGCAGACCGTACCATCCGGGATTGCGGCGCTGCTGGTAGCGACCGTGACTCTATGGATGGTGATCGTGGATTGGGTAAGGCCGGGAGGGCACAAGCCATCCGCGCGGATTCTGTTCGGAATCGTGATGGGTTTTGCGGGAATGGCGATTCTGGTGGGACCAGCGCGATTGGGCCACGCAGGCAGAGTCGATCCCGTGGGCGCGGCAATACTAATCGTAGCGTCGCTGGCATGGGCTTGCGGGTCGCTCTATTCGA
>QHYO01000774.1 GCA_003224135.1 Acidobacteriota bacterium
GAAGCAGCACGAGCTCATCGAACAGCCGTACAGCTTCGCTGCGCTTCTGATCATGGGGACCACTTTTATTGTCGCAGTGTTTTACTGTCTCGACGCGCTGCACGGCGAACGTCGCGATCGCAGCATCCTGTTCTGGAAGTCGCTGCCGGTTTCCGATCTCACGACAGTGCTCTCGAAGGCGAGCATCCCGCTCGTGGTTCTCCCGCTGCTCACCTTCGCGATCACCGTTGTCACGCAATGGATCATGCTCCTGCTTAGCACCGCAGTACTGCTGGGAAGCGGTTTGAGTGTCGCGACGCTATGGACCCATTTGCCGTTGTTCCAGATGTGGCTCATGCTGCTCTACCACCTTCTCGCAATTCATGCGCTGTGGTATGCGCCAATCTTCGGCTGGCTGCTACTGGTATCAGGCTGGGCGCGGCGCGCGGCATTTCTATGGGCCGCGTTACCGCTGCTCGCGATCGGCGTCGTCGAGAAGATTGCGTTCAACACTTCGCATTTCGCCGCCATGCTGGGCCATCGCTTGAGCGGTGGCTCGGAGGGTGTCGGGTTCACAGCGGGTAGCATGTCGATGGATCCGCTGACACAGCTAACTCCAGGTCAATTCCTGATCTGTCCGGGTCTGTGGGTTGGCCTGGCAGTCACCGCGGCATTCCTCGCCGCAGCGGTCCGGCTGCGGCGTTATCAAGGACCGATCTGAGTCGTGTTGCGACGTGAATTCCCTTGCCTCGGAGAAGGAGCAACGACATGCAAGAGTCCGAAGCACATGGCGTACCGACATGGCTCGTGATGGCGTTTGCGGTCGTCGTTCCGTTGATTTTGGCTACGTTGTTCAGAGGGCTGCTTGAGTGGTCGAACCGCATTTCCGAGTGTGCGGAGTGGAACACGGCGTCATGCCTCGCGACCGCCGCGAGAAACAACAGGATCGTGCTGCTGCATGGGCTGGCGCAGTTGATCTTTGTCGCGCTGGGTGCATGGCGCCTTGGGCGCAGCACACAGGCGCGGGTGGCGTTCCTGCTCATTTCCATCCCATGGTCAGGAGTGGTGTTCTTCTTCTGGTTCTTCGGAGCGATGGCGAAATAGCGAGAACGTGCGATAAAAGCATCAGCCCAGCACCGAACGGGAGGCGCATATGAGGTCAGGGAAAAGCGTTGGCCGAATCGTCGGCGTGCTGTTGCTCCTACATTTGGCGGCGGGACTTACCGTGCCGTTCATCTTGCTGCATCCACTGGTGACACCGCCGGGGTTCCTGGCCAGTGCGGCGGGCGTCCCTAATCAGGTACGCGCGGCGGTGATACTGTTGTTCGTGGGCAGCGCGATAACGATCGGGATCGCGAGTGCGGCCTGCTCGGTGTTTCGTCAATACGGCTCCGCGATGGCGTTATGGCTCCTGGCACTGGCGGTGGCCGGCTTTTCCTTGCAGGCCGTGGACAACGCCCACATCTTGTCGATGCTGTCTGTGAGCCAGGAGTATGCAAAGGCGGGCGTGGGCAAGGCCGAGCTGTTCGAGGCGTTGGCGGTGGTGGTGGGCGCGGCGCGGAAGTGGTCACACTATACGGCGCTGCTCGTCGCGGTCAGTTGGATCTTCCTGCTCTACAGTCTGTTGTACCGCTCCAGGCTCGTCCCGCGTGCACTGGCTGCGTTTGGGCTGGTCGGGAGCATGCTTCAGATCACTGGGGTCACATTGCGGGCCCTTTTGGGGTATCCCCCCGAAATGCGTTTGGCCATGCCGTTGGCTCCGGCCTACGTGGCGCTGGCGGTGTGGCTGCTGGTCCGGGGGTTCGATGAACGACATCGCCCCCTTCCAGCCGAAGCGGATGGCGTTGGAGCCAGCAACTGATCCGAATCCCGACATAGTTTTTCGATTCTTCTTGCGGCTTCTTGATTTTGAATTCCTCCGGGTGATGGATGACAATTTTGCTGTCGTTGAATCTGGAATCAAGGCTATCGGGCCTCGCCTTTTTCTTTGATCGGGATGTGGGGGGTGGAGATGGGCCAGACGAACCGATGCTTCTACACCGAATTTGCTCGCTGGTCCCGGCAACAGTCGAACAGTTTCGAGACCTGTGGCGTGAGAAGGGTCATCAAATGCGGCGCGACCGGACTAATAAACTCCCGTGGCGTTATGACTTTGGTTTTCTTCCAGAATCTCGGTAAATGCTTCTGATTGCCGGTTTGGTTTGCATGAATCTCTCGGATGTGAAGATTAAATAAGTGATTGCTTGAGTCTTCGATCTGTAATCCTGGCACTCGTGCGAATTCTTTGGTGTTGCTTGTGACCAAGGTGGCCCCCAAGCTCAGCGCCTGGGCGGCAATGAAGGTGTCCAAGGCACCAATCGCCGTTCCTGCGTTTTCGAGGACCGTGTGAACCCTCCCATAGATCTGCACCACCGCATGATCTACTAGAAACACGTCAAAGGGAGTAAGGATGGCAGAGAGCAGTTGCTGTTCCTGGACGCGCAGGTGCGGATGCCTGGCTGCCCTGCGTTCGAGGCCATACTGCAGCTCGCACGCCGTGATGATCGAAAGACCGATAACGCTCCGGCTGTGCGCTGAAAGCTTCCGGCGGATGGAGGGGGAATTCGTGCGCAGCAAATCGATCCACAGCGTGGTGTCGAGCAGGTACACAGCGTTTTTCCGTGGCCTTATCGAAGAGTTTGTCTAGGCCGGCACGTGGTACCTGATCCTGCCGACGCTCCAGCGCAAAATCGCGAGGGAACTCGTCGAGCGCCGCAAACAGTCCTGCCCAGCGATCGGCTGTCTTGGGGATTAGCACGATGGAATTGCCGAGGCGCTTCACATACACGCTGTCACCCGTGACGCGATATTCCTTGGGAAGTCTCACGGCCTGACTCCGCCCGGTCATAAAGAGCGCCTCGGCAATTCCATCGTGCTAATCCCCAAGACAGCCGATCGCTGGGCAGGACTGTTTGCGGCGCTCGACAAAGACCTTGGCCTCAGCGATACCGGGACGAGATCCCGTCTTCCGCGAATGGCTTGCCGTTCTTGGCCGACACCCTAACGGCGTGTGACGGTCAAAGTGATTGCGGCTGTGTGGCTCAGGCTGCCAGATACACCCTTGACAGTAATGGTGGTGGTACCAACTGCGGCCGCGCTGCTAACTTTCAGAGTAAGCATGCTGGAACCTGTGGTAACGCTCGGATTGAACGAGGCCGTCACGCCTTTCGGTAGGGCCGAGGCAGACAAATTGACGCTAGAGCTAAAGCTATTAAGCTTGGTTACCGTGATCGTGCTCGTCCCGCTCTTCCCGCGCCCGATGCTTAGGCTGCTAGGCGAAGCCGACAAGCTGAACTCAGGCGCTGCAGCGGACGCGCCTACTGTCAAGTTGACCGACGTAGTGTGAGTCAGGCTACCGGAAGTTCCCGTGACCGTCACCATGACTGAGCCCGTCGTTGCCGAGGGACCGGCCGTAAATGTCAGAGTGCTGCTGCCGTTTGTGGGATCGGGGTTGAATGAGATCGTCACGCCGCTTGGCAGTGCCGACGTGATCGAGAGAGAAACGCTCCCACCAAAACCGTTAGCTGGATTGACGGTGATCGTTGTACCAGCTCCAGCTCCGCCCTGAATAATTGTCACGCTGGTGGGAGAAGCCGAAAGTGAGAAATCCGGCGCTGGTGCTGATCCAGGCCACGCGTTCACCAGATTTGTGACGTTGATGGTACCGATTCCCGTAGCAAAGTCCCAACCGGTTGTTGTGCCATAGGCTGGCTGCTTCACGGAGTTCGACGTGGAAAGCACTCCATATCCGTCCGCCGAATCAAAACAATTCGCCGAACCAGTGCAATCGACTGCCACGTCGCCCTGGGTCACATCATAAAATACGCACGAACTCGCGGTTCCATTTCCGAGGCTGGAGTTGCAAGACGCGCTCCCTCCTCCGCTGTACTGAGCAGCGGCAAGGCTGTAGTAAACCGGATTGGGATTTCCTTGCCGCGCCCCACTCTTCTGGTTGATTAGCGCTTGTACTCCAGCCATGATCGGAGACGCGAACGATGTTCCTCCCGCCGCAGTCCAGCCGCTGGGAGCTCCGCTGCAAGCAGTGCCGCCGTTGGCGGTATCGGAGTAACAAAAAACGTAGAAGTGCGACCACAATCCATTGGCAGAAAACAGCGAAAGGTCCGGAAGATCGCGTACGCCATCGTTTGGATTTCCCGCTACAACTTGCCAGGATGGTTTCGGGTATCCAGCGCAAGTTCCGCTGACGACTCCGCCAATCGTGGGTGTGCCCGTGGCGCATCCGCTTGGCCCGCCGCCGCCCGCAGCCGTGGTTGTCGTTCCGAGAATTGCGGAGAGCAAACCTCCGGCATAGTTGCAAAGGCTGTTAGGGCCGCTACTAGGATAGTTCTCATAGGTGGTCAACAGCGCTCCCGCGCACGAATCATTCCAAGGAATCTCTGGGACGTATGACAGCGCCGAAGCGTAAGTTGCACTGTTCCCCGAATTCTAATATGTGCTGCTCGTTCCAGCATAAGTGTCGCCAAAGTCCGTTCCACCGACCGCTACGTTATATGGTGTGGAAGCCAGCGCGCTTACGGTGATGCCGCTAGCTGCCGCCGCTTGATTCTGATCGCATGTAGCGGCCCCAGAGTCTCCCGCAGCAACAAAGACCGACACACCTTCCGCGGCCGCCTGCTGGTAGGCCGAATTGAATGCGGCATTCGCAGCCGCGCCATTAACCGTTTCACATTCCCCATAGCTGATACTAATAATCGCGGGCGGCGTGCTGGTGGAATTGATCAGATTCTGGATTGCGATTAGCCCACCGAAAGTCAATTGGGCATCGGCACAGGCAGCCATTTGGATTGCAGCGTTCGGCGCAGCGGCGCTGGCATATTCCGCATCGAGAATCGCTTCTCCGTCGTCGGCATTCACTCCGGGATCGATGCAATTATTGGGACCGCTTGGCGGCGCAGGATTGGTCTGCGTCAAGGAACCTGCCGAGTATCCTGACAGTCCGAAAGTGGAACGGAAGGTGCCCCAGTCAGCCATAGAGTAGAGATCAGTATTTTCGATCAGTACGATCGTCTGCCCCCGGCCAGAAATGCCCGCATTAAACACTGGATTGAAGTTGTAGACCGTTGCAAGATCGCCCGGCACCACTGCGTAATAATTGCTGCCCAGTCCCGAAGGAATGGTGTACTCGTGGCGCAGCCTCATCATGGGATGCGGCCGAAAATCGTGGAGCGAAACAATTCCCGTGATCGCACCCACAAGCGCCGACGGTATCAGCGGCTCGCGTAGATTCGCGACGTGCATCACACCGTTGACCTCCAACCGGTGTATCTCAGTGTGGAACGCGTGCATCACCTGACCTGCTGTTCCGGAAAAATCGATCAATACCCTGTTCGGATAAACCTGGTTAACCTGAAATCCGTGCGAGGTGAGCCACTGCGTTATGACCTGCACATCCTGCTGCGCCATACCAAACCGGTCGCCGAACTCTGCCGCCGTCAACCAATGGTGAAAGTTCGCCGATGAGGGATTCTGCAGATCCTCAACGAACAGCTCGAGCGCTTGTTCCTGTTCGGCTGTGCGCTTCAATTGCAGCAGCATGTGTTCGAATCGCATTCCCGCGGCAACAGCGCCGCGATCATTGGCAGCATTAGCTTCCGGTCGCGTGTTTCCGGTGAGCATCACTAACTTGCTTTCATCGATTTCCTGAGTGATGACCGGACGCGTGACGCGATTGGATTGAGAGTTCGCGTGCTCGGGAAATGCAAGACTGAGGGAGCAGGCAAGAAATGAGAAACACAATGAGACGATTCCTAGCCTGTTGAACATAGGAGGCTCCTTTTTTCAAACGCATCCGAAATGTCAGTGGCCTTGTACGGCGCGAACTAATGGGTACCGCTGCGGGGGCGAAGCTTGGGAGGATTCTAGCCCTCACCCAAGAGCTAGTCAACGGAATCGAGATTCGGAATCGAGATTCGGATGTAGGCTTGGTGGCGCTACGTTTTGACGTGGCTGGCTTGAATTAGTCCAGCGGGAGTAAGAGAGAATCACTCTCAAGGAGAGCTGGACATGCCGATGAAGAAACACAAGCCGGTGAACTTATTCTGCTACGAACCAGAAGGTCGAGAGTTCGAGTCCCTCCGGGCGCACCACTCTAACCCCTTTGCCATTTTGCTACCACGAGCAAAAATTGTGCGGTAAACACATTCTCCACGTACTCATCTCTTGCAATCTGCAGTTCGTCAATCAATCGGACGCGCCTTCCCCTGTCGGTCGGTTGGTCGCTCTCTATGTCGGCACGCAGCGCGGCGTCAGCGCGTTCCATTCGTTCTCTGGCTTCAACTACGTCTGTTGGTAGTGGCATTCGTGTTTCCGCCTTTCATTTCTTTCCATTCCGACCCTTCGAGCGTAGCTCTCCGCCTCAGATAATCGCCTTCCACGCTGCACTTTCAGGGTCCTGGCTTAAAAGCGTCAGGGCTTTAAGCGGCACGCTTACCCCTAGTTGCATCTCGGTTTTCTTCCATTGCTTTCTGTCGAGCGGATAATCATCGTCCTTCAGTGAGCGCGCGAGGCCAATCTCGTCGAGGTTGAAATGGACATGCGTGTCAGAAACCGATTCGGCATAGCCGCTGAGTTCAAGGACTCGTTGCTCCATTTTCAACAAAACAATCACCACGTCGCCGGGCCGTGGCTCCCTCCCCTTACGCGCGCCTGTTGTACCCATTTTCATATCCTCCTCGTAGTGGCTCCCTCTTGCGGACTATACCATCGGTCGTTTCGTTCACTTTCCGGACCCGCCTCTGCCGAGACCTTTGGCAATCGGTCAGCCCCAAAACTCTACTCTCTTATGGGTATTGCATCCCCACCTGCCAGCAATCTATCGTCGAATCTAGCCCTGCTATGGCGGTGAACTCATGCAGAAGCGCGTTTTGGTAGTCGATGACAACGATACGGCTGATTGTCAGAACTACTATCGAGATGCAAACTCCGTTCGTCGTTCACGAAGCGGTCGATGGCGTCGACGCCATTCAGAGAGCCGAAACCCTGAATCCTGATTTGGTCGTGATGGACTTGTCCATGCCACGCATGGACGGGCTGGACGCCAGCCGAACTTTGAAAAAACTGCAGCATGCGCCGCAGATAATTCTTTTTACAATCAACAAAGACAGGGTCACCGACTCCGACGCGGATAGCGCAGGCCTGGCCGCCGTCATCGAAAAATCCGAAGGCCTCGAACCATTACTCCAGCAGGTGCAACACCTGCTCCAGCGCACCTATTGACCACCCCGAGTTCTGCATAAGCTCAGGACAAGCGCGATTATCTCGCCTGTGGTTCACCAAAACTCTGGCCGACTTTGAAATCAATGACATAGCCGCCATCCCGCCACTGTTCTGTTATAACTCCTAGCCATGTTTCGATTTATCGGCCTGTGCCTCGGAACGCTGGTTCGCCTCTTGCGCGCGCGTCGGAGTCTCCTGCTGGAGAATCTCGCACTACGTCAACAACTCGCCGTACTGAAACGTCGGCATGCGCGGCCAAGATGAGTCCTGCTCGCGCGACTGGGAGGGCTGCACCACCGCTACGAACGAGCTGCCTAACCCGAACCAACGTCGCGTCGTGAAACGTCCGGGTTCCTCCATCCTTATATATACAGGTATACCGCTCGGGTTCCCCGGGACAGATTCTTGGCGTTCGAGGGTGAAGGGATGACCTGGATGAGGCAGCCATCGCGGCAGGGAATCGCACTATTTTCAGTGCGCATAGAATTTTGGCTAAGCAGACGGGCTACGCTCGGAAGTTATTCCGAGCCACAAGTCTGTTGGAGGAAATGACCAGGCGAACGTAGGTCCAATTAGGATCGGGGGCCTTTGGAGACGCGCTCGATTTGGAGGAAGCTTCGGCGCAGAGCGAGCAGACCATCTCCAGATTATCACTCTCGGACTACTCGACGGCGATCTTGGTCCCGCGCTGGCCGGTGTTGGACAGGTGCTCGATGCGGCTGTCGATGACGGCGCGAATCCCTTTCAGGAACTCGATCCGGGAATTGGTGAAGTGTTCCCGCACCTTGGGAGACACACCGAAGGCTTCCCGGAACTGGTTCACAAGTTCGCGGCACAGGCAGCTCTCTTGAATAAGAGGTTGCGTCGCATTCTGTTGAGTTGCTTCTTGTTCGCTCATTGTGCCTCCTTCATTTCGACAGTGAGAATCTGATTTTCGAGCCGCGCTCGGGCGGGTATCAGCGTGGCCATCGAGCGGGGCATGCCGATATGGCGTCGCAGCGTGCCGACCTCCACGACCAGTTCCTCGCCCTTCTTGAACAGCCCGATATCGCCCTTGGTCGCGAACGGTAAATGGAGCCGCACCTCGTACTTGCCGTCCCGTTTCCCGAACACGTAAGGTTTCTCAGTCTGAGTCACGGCGGACGGGTCTTCCCCCTCAGCATACAGCACTTTAGCGAGATCCTGCAGCCGCTGTTTGCCCAACACCTCGTGTGCGAACAGGGGCACACGCCTCACCGGCACGGGCGCAAAATACTCCTCAATCTCGCGCGACACATTGTTCTGGGAGCTGTGCCACTCGTTGAACCATGCATCCCGAATCTCTGGCGGCAGGACGCGGTTGACGATGACCATGTCCACCGTTAATCCATGTAGCGAAAAATATACAAACGCACGTTGCGTCTCGCGAAGGACCATCTTCTCTGGATTGGTGACCAGCCGTACGGAGGTGGTGTGCGGATCCTCCATGATTTCGTCAACGCCTCCTAGTTTCTCGAAGAGATCACGGATATTCGCGAAATAACTGTCGGTAGGCAGTTCAAACGGGGCGACACGATTGGCAATCGGACGCACGGCTTTAAGCAAGGTACGCTGGAACGGAAAGATATGCTTCATGTACCAGTCCAGCGTGGTGGGCATGCTAATGA
>QHYO01000139.1 GCA_003224135.1 Acidobacteriota bacterium
TCATGATTTCAAACTGTCCGGTCTCGACCGAAATGTCGTAGAGAAAAACAGCGGCAACAACAATCCACACGATTTTCAGCAGGCCGAATCCGACGCCATAAAAAAAGCTCGCAGCGGCGAGCTTGATGGGCATCCCAAAGACTGCAGCAGCGCAAAGTAGCGCCGTGGCCGCTCCGGCGATGGCGCAGATATGGGGCCGCACCTTAAACCCCGCAAGAAGCCCTAGAAGAACAATGATGGGAAGTGCTGCAACAAGTGTAGAGAGCCACCAGTGGCCAAACGGATCGTAATTCTGCGTCCAAGTCAAAGCGAGCCTCGCAGACTGCGGCCCTGATTGCCGCTGCGCACTTTCCCGTTTCCGGGTTCTGTCAACCGGATGATCCGAATTCCCCTGAGTTCGGTCCCGCCGGCTGGAAAGAAAGCGACAGTGGAATTACTTTGCCGGCCACGAAATGTCAAGTAAAAGAGTACGGGCGTACGGCCGCGTTCATTGGCGATTTGTTCAGTCGTCGGAGGCAGCGAAAGAAATGGCGCACGTGGATTCCCGGATGACGAGTTCCGGCGCGACTCTGTGATGCGTGATGGTCCAATCGCGCTTTTCCTGCGAGGCGTTGATTCCTTCCATGACGATGTTCACCGCCAGATTTCCCATGGCTTCAAGCGGCTGGCGAACAGTAGTCAGCGAAGGGGCGGAAAGAGCGGACATCGCGACGTCATCGAAGCCGATCACGGAGCATTGCTCGGGCACTTTGACCCCGGCCTTGGTCAACGCACGAATCGCACAAAGCGCCGTCAAATCGTCGAATGCAAGCAGCGCCGTAAATTTTCGCCGCCGCTGCAGCAGCTCTTCGGTCAGGCGAAAACCGCCTTCAAATCCCGAATTGGGGTCGAATTCTTCGGGAAGTTGCATGGCCAGGCTCTGGTCGATTTCAAATCCCACGGAGTGTGCAAACTTCTGGATCCCTTTCCAACGCGGCCCGGAATCGATCAGCGTTTTTGGGCCGCGAATGAAGGCGATCTTCCGATGACCTAGTTTGTGCAGATGCTCGAGCGCCAGCCGCCCGCCCCCTTCGTTGTCCACCATCACGGAACTCACGGTGTCGCCGGGAAGCTCCCAGCCAATTGTTGCGGCAGGAATATTGCGTTTCGAAAAATCCGCCAACAGGTGAATGTCAACGAAGAGCCAGTTGGCAACCACGATCAATGCTTCGACGTGACGGTCGAGAACCATTTCCAGATAACGCTCGAACCGGTTCCTCTGATTATGCGCGTCCGTAAAAATCGGTACGTAAGAGGCCTGATACAACGAGTTCTCAATTCCGCGTAAAATGGGCGTACAAAATGGATCGGTGATGTCGAAGAACATCACGCCCACGCTGTTCGTTCTTTTGCTGCGCAGGAAACGGGCCATTGCGTTCGGCCGGTAACCGAGCTTCCGCGCGGACTCTTCAATTTTTTTCTTGGTGGTTGGCGCGATATAACGTGCGAGCGGTGCATTGTTCAAAACAATGGAAACCGTGGCCGGCGAGAGGCCGCTCAAGTTCGCGACATCCCTCATGGTTACTGCATCGGACTTGCTCGACGAGCGTTTCACGATAGTATTCGTGGCAGCATCATCCGGCATATCCTTACCCGATTGCAATGGCGCGCTTTTCACGTGCGTCTACTCCGCTGGCACTTCAAACGACAGCGGCTCACGGAATCCTCGCGTCTTCCACGCTCCGAAGAGAGTCCCCGCCACCATCCAGATCCCGCCAACGACCTGCGCCGGTCTGCTGAGGTTCAGCCACAGCGCGAGGCAGATCACAAATCCGAGGACCGGCGGAATCAAGTTCCATAACTTTTTATCGCTTGCTCGTGCGTAGTACCGCATGAATGCCGCTGCGTTCACGCCCATGAACGCGATCAATGCCCCAAAATTCAGCAGCTCGATTCCTCGCCCGTAGGTTAGAAAAAAGGACCCCGCCAGGACGATGACACCGATGAAGATCACGTTGTTGCGGGGCACGTGGTGTTTTGCGTCCACCTTCGCGAAAAATGATTTTGGCAGGGCATTACTTCTTCCCATGCCATAGAGCAGGCGCGCCGCGCCGATTTGTGCTCCCAGCCCCGATCCAAAATTCGCCACCAGCAGAGTCAAGCCCACGATCTTGAAAAGAGGCGCCCATGTGAGCGCCGCGGCATAAACATATGCCGTGTCCTGGTCCGGAAATGGCCGCGAAGCCGGCCACACTAGCTGGGCAACATACACTTCCGTGGCCGACAGGATGCCAATCACCAAACAAGTCATGACGGTAGCGAGCATGACGTTGCGCTTGGGATTTTCCGCTTCCTCGGAGAGCGTCGAGATGGCGTCGAAGCCGATGTACGTCAGCACCGCCAGCGAGGTGCATCCGAAAAGCCCACTCACGGTGAATGTTTCGGGATCGTAAAATGGGCGCGTGAAGAACCCAGGCTCGCTGTGCGGATGGCCGAAGATGTAACGTCCGGCCATCACAAATACCACCACCACAACAACGCTCATTGCCGCCGCCATCGCCGCATTGACGCGTGCTGATGTTTTGATTCCCTGAAGATTGAGCAGTGTAAAAACCACTGCAAAAAAGATCTTCCAGCCCCAAATCGGAATGCCTGGCGCAAATTGATGGGCTTGCCCGGCGCACCAGATGGTGCAGATCAACGGATTCACGATGTAGTCCATCACCATGCTCCATCCCGTGATGTACCCCGCGGACGGATGAATTTCTTGAGCGACGTAGGTAAAAGCCGAACCTGCGCTCGGATAAACGCGCGCCATTCGCCCATAGCTGATTGCCGTCGACAGCATCGCCACCATAGCGATCAGAATCGCGGTTACAACATGGCCGCGTCCGCGATCGCTGAGAGCTCCAAACGCAGACATCGGCGCCACCGGTTGAAGCACAATCACGCCGTACAAAATCAAATCCCACAGCCTCAGCGTTCGCCGCAGGCGCGGCGCACCGGCGGCTTCGTTCGTCACGAGGATGTCCTCATCAAGCCCAGTCACCCCTTGAAATGTTCATTCATTGAAACGATTTAATCCGAAGATTGTGCTGAATTTACGCGCAGCATGCAACTGCATTCTCTTTGTTTGGCTTGGTCAAATGGACACTTAGAGGCTGTTCCGCAGGACAGTTGCGGCCCAGAAACATACAGCGAAATCCGGGAACGCACTTCGCTCCGAAGCAGTCTAATTTAGTGGGAGCGCCCAGCTCCTATGTGGGCTTTCTGTTATGGGCGAGGGACCCCTCAATTCGGAACGCTGGGAAGCCACACCGGTCTTTTGGCATGTGGTGGCTTTGCTGCTCATTCTTTTGTTTGCCTTATGGCTCCGGCCGATACCGCTCCAGGCAGACCCTTCCCTACAAGGCTATCTACAGGTTGTAACGGGTGTTCTGGCGCTTGTTTTTTCTGCCGTCACTCTCGTTCGCTTCCAGGGCACACAGGACCGCATCTCCCTCATTCTTGGCGCGGGGTTCTTGTTGTCCGGCGCAGTCCTTGCTGGATCGAGCGTCCTGTTTTTCCAACTTCCTGCCGAACAGCATCTCCGCATTCAGTGGGCTCCAGTAGCGCTGTGGGCCGGGCGTTTGATTCTTGCACTCCTGCTCGTCGTCGCTTTGATCGTCGAAGATTTCCTGCCGCGTTCGCGCCGGCCCAAGGCTGAAATTGCAGGAGCGCTGCTTAGCGTCGTCGCTCTAACCTATCTGGTCACCGTTGCGCTGCGTAGATTACCCGCGGAGGTTTCGCCCCATCCCGGCGCTTTCATCCCTTCCCCGCAGCAATTATTCCCCGGCGTAATTTTCCTGATTGCCGTGATTTGGTATCGCCGCCGCCTAAACCAGATCTTCACCGCATTTGACCGTTCCATCTACGTCGCCGCGTGGATGAATTTTGCCGCCCAGCTCGCGGCCTCGCAGTCGGAACGACTTCTCGACGCGCCCTTCGTCGTCTCGCAAGGCTTCAGTGTCATGGGCTACGCGATTGCCCTTGGCGGCGCACTCCTTGATAACGCCCGGCTTTTCGAACAAGTCCGCCATCTGGCGGTCAGCGATCCGCTCACGGGTTTGGCGAACTACCGCCGCCTCCTCGACGTACTGGAGAGCGAAACAGAGCGCACCAATCGCAGCAACCGGCCTTTCTCCGTCTTGCTGCTCGATCTCGACGGCCTCAAGAAAATCAACGATACCTATGGCCACTTGGTCGGAAGCCGCGCGTTGTGCCGCGTTGCCGATATCCTGCG
>QHYO01000775.1 GCA_003224135.1 Acidobacteriota bacterium
ACGCGCGACTGATTCAGCAGCTCGTAAACACGAAAGAAGCACGTAAAGCATTCCGTTCGATCGACGACGGCATTGCAAAAATGGGCAAATCACCGCTCGAATGGCTTAGCGCGCTGCCAACACTTGAACAGTCGATCGCCACGATGACCGAATCGGCACGGACCATCGCGCAAACTTCAGACGATCTGAAATGGTGGCTGTCTGAACTGAATACGCGCTTGTCTGAACTTGAAACGCTGACCGTTCAGTTTGCCCCGTGGGCGTCCACGAAATTCCGCTCGCTTCGCGCCACGGAAGAACAACAAGCGAAATGGATTGCAGAGCTCAGCCTGGCAACCGCGGACCGTATTTATTCAGAAGTCCTCGAATCGTTGAATAGCGAGAGCGAAAATTCTATCCATGAAGGAACCGCGGAAAATGGTTCGCGCGAACTTCTTCGCGAAGCGCTTGCCGCGAGCCGCGAAATCGCAACGCAGGCAGCGGCTGCACTGAAAGGAATCGCGAGCTATTCCGATGAACTGGCGGCGGGAATGGATTTCTCGCTCGTTTACGACGAACCTCGCAAGCTGATCACGATTGGTTTTGACGCTGCGAAAGGCGCGGCGAGCGAGCATCACTACGATTTGCTTGCCTCCGAAGCGCGCGCCGCAGTTTTCGCAGGCGTCGCAAAAGGTGAGATCCCGCAGGAATGCTGGTTCCACCTCGACCGTTCGCATGTTCAATACAAGGGCGAGGCGGTTTTGCAGTCGTGGACGGGTACGATGTTCGAATATCTGATGCCGTCACTTTGGATGAAGTCTTCGCCCGGAACGCTGCTGGAACGCAATATGCGCAGCGCCGTTTCTGCGCAGCAAAAATATGCACGGCGTTTCTCGATTCCGTGGGGCATCTCTGAATCCGCCTGCAGTTTGCTGAGCGGCGACGGCCATTATCATTATTTCGCGTTCGGAGTCCCAGCACTTGCGCTGCATCGGCCGGATGAAGACCGTATGGTGATTTCTCCGTATTCAACTTTCATGAGCCTGATGACTGGCTCTTATGACGCCTTGAAAAACCTTCAACGGCTGAAAAAGCTTGGCGGCATCGGCGCGTACGGATTCTACGAAGCTCTGGACTATGGCCCGAAGATGACGCTCAGCCGCAAGCGCTTCACGCTGGTGCGTTCGTGGATGGCCCATCATCAGGGTATGTGTCTGCTTTCAGTCGCCAACGTTTTGTGCGATTCGTCGATTCAGCGCCGATTCCATGCGGAGCCGCAAGTTGCCGCGACAGAACGCATCCTGCACGAACGCGCGATTGTCCCCGAATCTCAGGACACTTCAAAAGCGAAGCGTCACAAGAGAATAGAAGCACTGCTCACGGAAGGACAAAGCGTGCTCAGCCCCAGCTATTGGGGCGCGAAGGATCGCGCCGAGACGACGGCGTAAGCGACACGACGCGTTGTTGACGAGAGTTGTTTTTTATATGACTTAGAGTTGATGTTCTTACGAACTGTTCCTGGTGGTATTTCATTTCACGCGGTTCAAAAACATTGCATTGAAATCAGCGTTGACAAACACCGTGCAACGCGCCAAACTCCTTATGGCGAACAAAAAGCGAATATCCCGTAAGCCTCTCCCTCGCCTTTTATCGTCATGCTCTCCAGATCCAACGCTCTTCGTCTTCATGTCGAGTCCGCTCTTGCCGGACGCGTCTCCTCGCCTTTCCGTTTTCAGGAGCCGCAACCCATTACGGCTTCCGCCGGAATCGCCGCAGTGGATCAACTTGCCGGCGGCCTGCCGCGCGGCTGCTTGACTGAAGTTTTTGGCGAGCTTTCCTCGGGAATGACTTCCCTGCTGCAATCTGCTTTGGCGGCTCGCACGGCGAACGCGGAAGTCTGCGCTCTTGTTGACGCACAGGATTCGTTTGATCCCGGCTGCGCGCAATCCGCCGGCGTCTTTTTACATCAACTGCTTTGGGTTCGCTGCCGCAATCTTGATCAGGCGCTTCGTTCTGTCGATTTGCTTCTGCACGGCGGCGGATTCAGCCTGGTTGCGGTAGATCTGAGCGGCGCACCAGCGCGTCTGGTTCGCCAGGTTCCCTTGAGCTTCTGGTTTCGTTTGCGGCGCACGGTTGAAAATACTTCGACGATCCTGTTGGTTCTTTCCCGCGAGTCCAGTGCGAAAACATGCGCTTCACTGGTATTGCGCATGGAAAGAGAAGCCGCGCGTTGGTCACTACAGGATTGCCAATATCCATCGGGTGATTTCCACACTCCGGGCAGTTTGCTTGATGAATGGACAACTACTGCCGAGATCATTCGCTCCACTGCCCGGCGCAAAAATGTTTTCGTCATTGGCAGCGCAAAAGCTTTTGACAACTCGGCCGCAGAAACCGTTCGTTTCGATCTTCGGTCAAATCATTTTCTTCCCGATGACTCTGCCGGCAGCGACAGATTGCTGCCATCACAACAAAACCATTCAGAGAACGAAAGGACGCCGAACTTTGGCTGAGTCTTCCCAACTCACCGTGCTCGACGCAAGCCGCCATGTCATCCGCAGTTTCATTTG
>QHYO01000006.1 GCA_003224135.1 Acidobacteriota bacterium
CGGTTCTTATTCATTGCGGCACGCTCTCCGGGAACGACCCTCTTGCTGCCAGGAACAAATCTCCAGGGTCCACTATATTCCATGAAACGCGGTGCCGCTGCCGTGCACTATTGTTCATCAGAGGCCTGCCGGAATATTTTTAAAGGAGTCTTATTATGTGCCCATCCCTTGAAGTAATTAATCGTTCCGCTATTCTCCTTCATCTTCCAGAAGAACACGGCAACTCCGTCAAAGTAATTCTTGGCGGAGCCGACGGGCCGCTCGTCACGATCGATGCGAATGGACACATTCACGTCGCGCCGTCGGTCGGACCCGGCGATCCGGAGGTCCGCAAAGCCGTTAGCGGCATTTTGCAAGGTATTCAGGAGATTGCACGGCTGGCGAACGAAGCGAAGGCCGCTGGCGCCGGACGATAACCCTGCAGAGCGATTTCGCGAGGAGTCACGTCTATGACGTTTGGTCTTATTGCGCTTGTTGCGCTACTTCCGGTGGCAGTCGCGGGGGTGTCGTTACTCGTTATCTTCGGCGACGCCAAACGGAGAACCCGGGATCGTCCGCTCATCCATCTCTAAGTAAAAAAAGCCGGCAGTTACTCATTAACGCGCTAGCGTCTTGCGAAAACTCTTTTGGCTAAAGCAGGATCATCTGCCGGCTTTCAAGATCGAGCAATCTTTTCTTCAGCGGGATGCCTCCACCAAATCCCGTCAGGCTGCCGTCATTCCCGATCACGCGATGGCACGGAATGATAATCGGAATCGGATTCGCCCCATTTGCGGCGCCCACAGCTCTTACCGCCTTAGGGTTGCCCACTTTTTGGGCCAGCGCCTTGTAGGAAACAGTTTCGCCGTACGGAATATCTTGAAGCGCTGTCCACACCTTTTTCTGAAACTCGGTTCCTTCCAACACAAGCGGCAGATCAAACGCTTTTCGCTCACCAGCAAAATAGGATTTCAATTGGTCGACAACGTCAGTGAACACGGCGCTGTCCTCGTGCCAATCGGCGTCTGCGCTTTTGGTCCGTGTGCCGGCGGAGAAACTCACCAGCTTCAATCCCGCCTTCGTACCGGCGAGAAGCAACTTGCCAACGGGACTTTCGAACCATGAATAATACGTGCGGTTCACTTTGAATTCTCCCCTTGATACAAGCTTAGCGCCGTGTTCATTTTACTTCACGCGCTACCACATAGTGTCCGCGTTGTTGCAGGAGGCGGCGGCGCAGAGTCAGCGAGAATCGCTCGCGAATCCGCGCATTTAGCTTATCTTTAGCGTACACTTTTGCCCTGCCCATCTTACGGTGCTAAAATTTCATTGGGAAACACCCGAGTTTCAGGGTTTGTTTGCAACCCTGAGGTAACAAATGACAGCCAAAACCTTGTACGAGAAGATCTGGAACAATCACCTTGTGTACGAGGAGCCCGGCAAGCCCTCGCTTCTCTACATCGATCGCCACCTGATTCACGAAGGTACCTCGCCACAGGCATTTTCCGGCCTGCGCGCTGAGGGCCGCAAAGTGCGCCGTCCGGACTTGACGTTCGCCGTCATGGACCATTCGGTCCCCACAAAAGACCGCACCCTTCCCATCATCGACCAAGACGCCAAGGCGCAGTTCGACGCACTGGAAAAAAATTGCAAGGAATCCGGCGTCCGACTGTTCGACATGAACAGCAAGAATCAGGGGATCGTGCACATTATCGGCCCAGAGCTCGGTATTACGCAGCCCGGCCAGACGATTGTCTGCGGCGACAGCCACACTTCCACACACGGAGCCTTTGGCACGCTGGCTTTTGGAATTGGCACCAGCGAAGTGGAGCACGTGCTCGCGACCCAATGCCTTGTGCAAGGCGAATCGAAGACGCTACACATCCTCGTTCACGGCAAGCGGCCCAAGGGCGTGACGGCGAAAGACATTATTCTCGCCATCATCGGAAAAATTGGCATTGGTGGCGGCACAGGTCACGTCGCGGAATATGGCGGTCAGGCGATTCGCGAATTGTCCATGGACGGCCGCATGACGGTATGCAACATGACGATTGAAGGTGGAGCGCGCGCGGGAATGGTTGCGCCGGATGAGACGACGTTTGCCTATCTTGAAGGGCGGCCGTTCGTTCCGCGGGGAAAAGAATTTCAGGATGCGGTCGAGCGCTGGAAATTGCTGACCACGGACGATGGCGCGAAATTCGACATGACCGTCGAACTGCAAGCCGAAAATATCGCGCCGCAAGTTACTTGGGGCACAAACCCGGGCGTGGTAACTGGCGTAACCGACCGCGTGCCTGATCCCGGCTCGTTTGCGAATCCTGACGACCAAAAAGCCACCGAACGCGCGTTGCACTACATGGGACTGAAAGCAGGCACGCCGATCGTGGATATTCCGGTCGACCGTGTGTTCATCGGCTCTTGCACGAATTCGCGACTAGATGATCTTCGCGCGGCGGCGCATCTCGTTGCCGGGAAGCACGTCGCAAAAAACATCAAGCAGGCTCTGATCGTTCCAGGGTCGCGCGGAATTAAGGCCGCTGCGGAGAAAGAGGGGCTTGACAGAATTTTCTCCGAAGCTGGCTTCGAGTGGCGTGATGCGGGCTGCAGCATGTGCATCGGCATGAACGCGGACGTTTTGCCGCCGCACGAACGCAGCGCCAGCACTTCAAACCGTAACTTCGAAGGCCGCCAGGGCCGCGACAGCCGCACGCACCTCGTCAGTCCGGTGATGGCGGCCGCGGCCGCCATCGCAGGACATTTCGTCGATGTGCGCGAATTTGCAGTTACAGAGGTCGAATGACGGTATTGTTATTTAGTCAGACGATTTTGCAACTGCTAGAAATTCTAAAGTGGGCTAGATGACTAGTCGCAATCGAAATGTCGTCTATTGGCTGGCAATTTTTGTTCTCGTGGCGATAACAGCCTGGGGACTAATGCACCACAACACGCTGCTCTATCAATGAAACCGTCTGCAAGCGCGAGACTTAACGCTCAGACTCAAAACTCAAGATCGAGGATTCGCACATGAAACCATTCATTACCCACACCGGTCTTGTTCTTCCCTTCGATCGGGTCAACGTGGACACTGACCAGATGGTACCGAAGCAATTCCTGAAAGCGCTGACGCGCGAAGGCTTTGGCCGTATTCTCTTCTATGACTGGCGTTACCTGGCAGGCGAAAAACCGAACCCCGAATTCATTTTGAATTTTCCGGAATACAAAGGCGCGTCGCTTCTGCTTACCCGTGCGAATTTTGGCTGCGGCTCGAGCCGCGAACACGCTCCCTGGGCAATCGGGGATTACGGTTTCCGAGTGATCCTTGCGCCGAGCTATGCCGACATTTTCTACAACAACTGTTTCAAGAATGGGATTCTGCCCGCGATCCTGAAGGACTCGGACATCGACCAGCTCTTCAAGCGCGCTGAGGCAGATCGGTCCTATACACTCTCAGTGGATCTGCCGAACCAGTCGATCACCGACAATAAGAGTTTGACGCTTACGTTTGAAATCGCTCCCTCGCGCAAGGAAGTCCTACTCAAGGGACTCGACGACATTGGCACTTCATTGCAGCACGTTGGTGCGATCGACGCCTATGAGAAAGCCCACGCCGCCACGGCGACGATGTATGCTCCTGTCGACGTGAAGAATTATTCGTAGGAACTCGCAACTTACGGACAAAGATTAGTGGCAAACCGCCTATCCCTTATGGAGCAGCCACAACGTGCCGTCGCTGACGCCACAAGCTGCCTGCCCGCCTGGATCAAAGTTGACGCAAGTGCGTTACGTTGAGATCCTTCGCACCCGATCAGAATCGGACGCTCCGGATGACGGTTGCAGTGGGGTCGCTCGTGACTTCGTTATTGAATTGGATCGGGCGATAAACCGGACTAGTCTACGGCAGGAAAACGCAGCGAACAGCGAAAAATCGGAGTCGAACGGGAATTTGGGAATCGCAGGCGAGCGTTCAAACGGTTGACAACGTTTAGGATGGTTCTCCAAGAGGATCGGGAGATTCCGGCGCGGCTGGGGGACCCAGCAATTCCGCGGCAAGAATTCCGACCAGCACCATTCCGGCGCCCGCAACGGATCGCAGGCCGAGCCTTTCACCCAGTACGAGATACGAAGTGATCACCGCGAACACAGGTTCCAGCGTAAACAAAATCGCCGCGTGACTCGGAGTGGTGTATTGCTGCGCCCACAACTGCAACGAGAATGCGACGGCTGTCGCAAACAAGGCGCACACCGTGATGCCAATCCATAATTTAGAGTTTGATGCAAACCTCATCGGCTGCCAGCGAATCGCGTCCGCGCCAATCGCGGTCAGCCAAGCCATCACCGCGCACGCCAGCACCTGCAGAACGCTGAGCGCCGCCGCAGAGTGTTCGCGCGCATACTCGCCCACCAAAATGATGTGAACGGCGTAGGATATCGCCGCGAAGAATGTGAGCACGTCGCCGCGATTGAGATGTGCTACTCCGGTGACCGGCACCGTCAAAAAGTACAATCCCGCGCCTGCAGCGATCGTTCCGAAGTAAACCCACGACGTCACGCGTTTGCCCCAGAACAAGGCAAGAATCAATGGGACAAGTACAACGCTCGAGCCCGTGATGAATCCGGAGTTCGACGCCGTGGTGTAACGCAGGCCCGCAGTCTGAAACACATAGCCGCAAAACATGAAAAAGCCGAGGCGCACTCCCGCGAAAATCTCTTCCCGTTGCAGCACTCGAAAAACTCGTGGCCGAAAAACAGCCATGCAAACTCCGGCAAGCGTAAAGCGCAACGCAAGAAACACGAAGACGGATGAATGATCGAGCGAATTCTTGACGACAACAAACGTGGAGCCCCACAGGAGCGTACACAATGCCAGTGCGAGTTCGGCGCGAAGCCGCTTCGACATGTCAGGAATATCCCGCTCCTACTGGAAGTGTTTGCGGAGTTTAGAGGTTTTTTCCCGCCGGTTCAACGCATCAGGCACAAAAAAAGAGGGCCGCCTTTTGGGGTCGGCCCTCTTGGTTGCTTGGTTGAAGATGAGCCGGTTAGAAAATAAAGCGAACACCGAGGCGCATGGTCCGAGCGTTCTGGAACAGGAACGGCAAGCCATACCGGCTGTTGGTGATTAACCCACTCTGGGCGGTCATTTCGGCGGCTACGTCGTAACCCGTCAGGAACTTCTTAACGTCAGTTCCAAGCGGGCTGCTGTCGGTAAATTTCAGGTATTGGTTGCCGCGACCAAGCGGATTCGGATTGACGGAAAGAACTGCGTGTTGGTTCAGAAGGTTAATTGCGCTGAATTCGAAGGCCAACCTCATGGCTTCGTTTGCCTTGCTCACCTTGAACGAGTGGCCGAAGCTGAAGTCAGTCTGGGTCAACAGCGGCATGCGGGCATGGTGGTCCACACTGCCTACAGTGATCACGCCGGTAGTCGGATCCTGGTTGAAGGTAGCCCACGTTCCGCGCTGATCATAGAACTGGCAAGCCGACGCACTGTCGACCACCCCTACGCAGGTAGACTTTGGCGAGCCTTGCGCCACGGTCTGAATCAAACCTAACGAACTCTCCATCCCGAACCACCTGATGGTATACGAGCCGGCCATGCCCAATACGTTCGGACGGTCGGTGCCCAACGGGCCATCAGCGACCTTTCCTGAAGTTGTAAATTGCATTTCAGGCAGGTCGAAGGTGCGGTTGTTGTTTGCGTTGTGACGGCCGCCACTGGCGTCGGTTACGTCAGTATCGGTTAGGCCGGAGAAGTTACCGTATAGCTTGCTATAGGTATACGAGATCTGGCCGTTCAGCTTGCTGCCACGATACCGCAGCCGAGTCTCAAGGCCATCGTAACGGCGTTCGGCGCGCGGAGCGTGCGGGCAGTCAGGGCAAATCGGTGAACTGAAATTGTCGGCCGGAAGTGCTCGATGGAGGAGGTCAGAGTACGTGTTGGGGCCGGGGTTGCCAATGTAGTAGATCGAATCATCGATCGATTGGTCGTCAATCATGTTGTCCACGCGCTTGCGAGCGTAGCGGACTTCTAAACCCATTCTCGGAGTGATGGCCCAATCGGTGCCCACCAGGAATTCGTGTTGCGAGAATGGCTTGAGGTTGGGGTCGACGCCAGGATCTGCAGGGTTACCGGCCGGGGCGCGCCAGTTGATGTTCTCAATGAAGCGGCCAACCGTGACACCGGCTGCCGGGTCAAACGTTGGACCACACGCATGGCCACCAGGACTGGTCGGGGTGATTGTGTTGTAGTCCACGAAGTCCATTGCATAGACGCAATCATGCCAGTAGTCGCCGCCGAACGAACCACGTGGCAGAGAGTACTTCATGATGTCGTAGAATTTGCCGTAGCTGGCGAAGATCTTGACTTTGCCGTTGTGCAAAAGGTCGTAGGCTCCACCGATACGGGGCGCCACCTTCTGACCGAATCCGAAGTTGATCTCCGGGTTTCCAGCGCTGTATGGCGGAAGATGTTCTTTCTCTAGCCGTACACCGAGGTTTAGCGTGAGACCGCGACCAACGGTCCAGGAGTCTTGCACGTAAAATCCATGGTTGTAGCTGGAAACGGTCCCGTTGGTGACTACGCCGTCGCGAATCGTGAAGTAGCCAGCTAAGCCCGAGCATACATTCGATCCGTAATGCGCCTGGTTGTAGGGAATAATAACAGTGTTACAAGTATCGGTTCCCGCTGGTGTCGAAGGTATATACGCGAGTCCCCACGAGATATTGATTCCTGCGGTGTTGATGTTCTGGAAGACGTTGTTCGCCAGCTTGTTGAAAGTGTAGCCACCTTTGAAGTTATGCTGACCCCACTTGCTCACCGAGTATGAGACGTCCGTGGCCAGCGACTTCCGCGAGTAGATGTCGTTCTGAGTTGTTAAGTTGTTCGAAATATTCGCGAATGTAGATGGATGAGCAAACGGAGAATCGGCAGTGTTACCTGAAGGAATGATAAACTGCCCAGCCACTAAAGGAGACTGGGTAACGCCTACCGTCAGGTCATTCGCATACACATACCGAATACCAGACGGCAAACCGCGATCTTCGGAGTTGTAATAGAAGTAGCCATAGCGAACGGCGACCACCGTCCTGGAATTGGGCGTCCAATCGCCACCAAAGTTGAAAATGTTGCTGGGGTTGACAGAACCGCCATCGGGCCGGTACTGGGCCGGATTACTTCCCGCAATCGGGTTGTCCTGTCCGTTCGTTGAGTCAGGAAGGGTTGGCAGTTGTCCCCTGATTCTGGAGTAGCCATACTGCCAGCCCCCGTAGAGATGCACCCTCGAGAAGGGCTGATAGTCCAGGCGATTCAACATATTGTGCTGGGTGAAGCTGCGGGTAAATGTGTGTGCACCTGGGTCGGTGGCGCCGTTAAAATTGACCGTCCGGCTGTAGCGATCAATTGTAGGCACGTAACTGGAAAACATCCAAAGCTTGTCTTTGAAGACCGGTCCGCCAATGGTGTAGCCGGGTTCGACCGTAGTGTACTGATCTTTTTTCTGCTGGTAGTACGTCGCCGCTTGGTCGTGCACCGGTCCGTTAGCGAGACTGGTGTTTGCCGAAGTATTAGGATCGTACCGCAAGCCGCAAGCGAGCTGCTGGGCGCTTGGCAGGACGGAGTTCGAATTGACCGGTTGCGGAGTGGTTGCGCACTGGTCATTGGCGTCGAGCTTGTCGCCACGATATTGATCAAGCAAGCTGCCGTGCCACTGATTGCGTCCGCGCTTCTGGAGAACGTTCACCACGCCGCCCAGTGCACCGCCGTATTCGGCTTCGTTACCGCTGGTCTTTACCTGAACTTCCTGGACGAATTCGAAAATCACGTTCTGCTTGATGCCGCCGTTTTCGACGTTGCTGGTGTCCATACCTTCAACGAGGTAGGTGTTCTCGCTATCGCTTGCGCCGTCAATCTGGAAGCCATTCTGACGCAGGCGGTCGTTGCGCGAGCTCTGCAAGGGCTCTTGGCGAGCGCCGGGAGCCAGCGCAATCAACGATTGATAAGACCGCCCTTTAGGCAGCGTATCGATCAGGTCCTGGTCAATCGTTGTGGAAACTTTGCTCGTGGTGATGTCAACGATCGGCGTCTGAGCGGAAACTTCCACTGTTTCCGTCACGGATCCAACGTCGAGCGTGATTTCGTATGTCGGAAGCTTGGCGGCCGAAATGTCGATACCCGTCTGTTTATAGGTCCGAAAACCCTTGGACGACACCGTCAGCGTGTATTCGCCCGGCGGAACAAGTTGGAAGTAAAAATATCCGGCGCCGTCCGAATCCACCTTCCTCGGGTTGATCAACGCACTTCCGGAGAGCGTCACTTCGGCTCCGACCACGGTAGCCCCGCTCTTATCCTTTACGTAGCCCTTGACGCCGCCTGTGGTCTCCTGGGCAACCGCTGAAGGCAGGATCATAAAAACGGACAGCAGGAACACCAAACAGCACAAAATACATCGCCCAGCACACTTAATTTGCGTAAAAATCCCTCCGTATGGACACACTTGTCTTGGCTCGATACATCAAAATTATGTCTGGATTACGTGGCCCGCGACCAAGATCCACCCCGAAACAGCCGCTTTAGACCACTCAATTGCCGGAATGTTTATCATCGAAGTAAATAAATTGTCAACTAAAACCTTTATATTTCTTGGTAATTAATCTGGAGTGACGTCGACCTAACCGCGCAATTGATGGATTATAAGCGGTTTGCGAGCTCTTCCTCAACACTACTCATTTTGTGCGCGACAGATCTAAAATGAATTGATCTGTTCTTTGCCCTTACCTCCCTTATCTCCGAAGGATCATTTCGCAGTCGGCCTGCGTAACTTTGGCTTCAGAAATGTCTCATTCTGGATGGCCAGATGCGCTAGACTCCCGAACATGAGTCATCGGTTTCGTTTCGCTCTGTGCCTGACCTTGCTAGCTGCATTCGCTCCGCTGCTTCGGGCGCAGTTTGAGGCGCAAAATCCCACGACCCTTATTGTCAAAGTCTGTATCGGATCGTTCCAAAACCCCGCGCCCCGCAACATTAGCGTGCAGCTTCAAGACGGATTTGGTGCGATCGAGCATGACGGGCACACCGACTATCGCGGCGTGGTTGAGTTCAGCACCTTTACGGCGACCAAACGTCTTCGAATTTTCGGACCCGGCATTGTGGAACACGAGGAGACCATCGATATTGAACCCGTTGAAAATCGCAAGATGGTGACCATCATCGTCAGAGAAGATCCCAAGATGGCGGGTGCATCCGGAAACTTGCCGGGCGGCGTGGTTTCGGCAGGGCGGCTCAACGTCCCCGACAAAGCGCAAAAGGAGTTTCAGAAAGGCTCAGAGTCTTTGAACAAGAAGGAATGGGCAGACGCGAAGAAACACTTTGAAGGCGCCATCGCAGCATACGCTCAATACGACGTGGCTTATAACGGGTTAGGAATGGCGCTGGCCAGCACGGGCGACGCGAAAGCTGCCCGTCCAGCCTTCGAGAAAGCGATCAGTCTGAACGAGAATTTTGCCGAGGCGTATCGCAACCTCGCAAGAATATCCCTGGCCGAGCGGAAATTTGACGAGACGGACCAGCTTCTTACACGGTCGCTTTCCGCTGATCCGCTGAATCCCTGGGCGCTGGCCTATGCCGCCTATGCGGAGCTTCAACTGCATAAGTTCGATGAGGCCATCGGCCATGCCCGAAAGGCGCATGAAGGAGAGCACAAGGGTTTGGCCAGCGTACACATCGTCGCAGCCATGGCCCTCGAGGCGACTGATAAAACCGCTGAAGCCGCAAGGGAATACCACGCTTACCTACAGGAAGACCCGAATGGACGCGACGCGCCTCGCGCGAAAGAGAAATTAGCCAGCATGGAAACTCCTGCGAAGAAGTAAGGCAGACCCAATCACCAAAATTAGCTTCAATTTGCGGAGTAGACGGTCCGCCCACCAACGACCGTACGAAGGACTTTCGTGTTCGTGTATTCGTGGGGCTCAACTTTCGTCAGATCGTTTGACAGCACAATGAAGTCGGCAAACTCGCCGGCCTTCAGTTCCCCTTTCTTCCCTTCCATGAACTCGCCGTAGGCGGAACCGCTGGTGTAAGCGCGAATGCAATCCGCGAGCGATATTTTTTCCTGGGGCTGCCAGCCGCCTTGCGGACCGCCCGTCGGAAGTTCGCGCGTAACGCACGCATAGAGACCGCGAAATGGGCTGATGGGCTCGACATCATAGTCTGTTCCAAATGCCAGCCGCACTCCGAATTTTTGCATCGAGGCCCACGCGTACGCGCCTTTCGCGCGCTCCGGCCCAACGCGCCCTTCGGCCCAGCGCATATCTGACGTCTCATGTGATGGCTGCATCGAGGCGATCACCTGCAGGCGCGCGAAACGCGGAATGTCCGACAACGCGACGACCTGCGCGTGCTCGATACGGTCGCGGCGATCGCGCGGACCGTTCGCTTTCGCAGCCGCTTGGAAGGCATCGAGCGCCACGCGATTCGCGCGGTCGCCAATCGCATGAAAGTTCAGTTGGAATCCAGCCTTGTCGCGTTCCACCGCAAGCGTGCGAAGTTTTTCTGGTTCCATCGTCATGATTCCGCTCGTCGAAGGATCGTCCGAATACGGAGCGAGCATCGCGGCAGTGCGTGACCCAAGAGCTCCGTCGGTAACCATTTTCAGCGCGCCGGTCCGGAGCCAAGGATCGCTCGTCCCCCCATCGCGCCTCATCTGCTCGAGTTTTTCAAGCGGCGCGGCAAACGGCAGCCACTCCGTGATGCGCACGGTCAGCTTCCCATCGTTCTTGATGGCACGATATGTCAGGAAATCCTCCCACGCCGAATTGTCCTGGACGGAGGTCACGCCATTCTGCGCAATATCGGCGAGAGCAAGCTCTATGCCGCGACGCCGCTGCTCCGGTGGAGGAGACGGAATCTTGGATTCGACGAGGTGCATCGCCGCACCTTCTTTGAGCATCCCCGTCGGCTCGCCCTTGTCGTCTCTTTCAATTTCGCCGCCGGATGGATTGGACGTGGATTTGGTGACTTCGGAGAGCTGTAACGCCAGAGAATTTGCCACCGCGACGTGGCCGGAAATGTGCGTCAAGATCACCGGATTTTTCGGAGAAACCACATCCAGTTGCTGGCGACTGGGAAATTTCTTCTCCGGCCAGAAGGTGTGATCCCAACCGCTGCCGGTGATCCATTCGCCTTCCTTATGTTGAGCGACGCCCGCGGCCAAACGCTTCTGCAATTCGGCAACGCTCTGTGTGCCATTCAGGCGAACGGCAAGCCAGTCTTGGCCCGCTCCACCAATATGCACGTGCGCATCGTTGAATCCAGGCATCACAAAATGTCTCTCCAGGTCCACCACTCGCGCGCCTTTGTCCGCAAGGCCCGTGACCTCATCGTCATCGCCAACGGCAAGGATTTCTTCGCCCCGTACCAGTATGGCTTCAGCCCAGGGAGACGCTGGATCGTTGGTGTAGATGCGCCCGTTACGATAGATCGTGAGGCCTAGCGAACTCGAAGCCGCCTGAGGCATTTGCGCAATGCTGCTTGCACTGAGTAAAAACGCAGAAACGATGGCGGCGGACACAGCTCGCTGGGCCGGAGAGCTCAACGTGTTCATCGAGTTTTCTCATCGACAACGCCAGAAGTCGCGAGGAGGGTTAACAGCACGCGCTGGAGCCCCGTTACGCGGCCGTCGGATTCATACCACTCCTGCAACGAGTGGGCGCCGCCACCGTTTCCGCCGGCTCCGATCGAAATGGCATCGATACCTAATGAAAGAGGAATGTTGGCATCGGTAGAAGCGCGCTCGAGGCGGGATTGATTGCCTACGAACTCGTCCGCGGCGCGAAGATTTGCCAGCAGAGGAGAATTCGACGCCAATTCGCCGCCCGGACGGCTGCCCAGCAAATCCAGTTTCCATTCAAGTTTTCCTTTGGAGCGGTCGCGCGAAGATTCCATCTCGTCGCGAATTCCGGCAGCGACGCAGTCGCGCAACGCCGATTCGAGGCGCATCAGCTCTTCTTCACTCTCCGAACGAAGGTCCACCTTCAACCGTGCCTCGTGTGGGATCGAATTGACAGACGTGCCGCCTTCGATCTGGCCAATGTTATAGGTAGTGCGGGGATTCGAAGGCACCCTCGTGTTGATGAAGCGAACCGAGCCACGAACGAGCGCGTTAATCGGATTAGGGATGCCGAAATCGGACCAGCTGTGTCCGCCCGGTCCAGCAATCACCACTTCTACGCGACGG
>QHYO01000137.1 GCA_003224135.1 Acidobacteriota bacterium
CATCACGGCTGGCTCGCTTGCTCTTTGGATTACTGCCTATCCGGCTGGCAGCGGAAAAGTTGACATCGCTAGCGGAACCGCCAGGCTGCTTGTCAACAATGTCTGCTCCGTATTCGACGTCTTTACGGTTCCCAACAGCTTTGACCCGGCCCACAGTCTGGGGATTTTTAGCGCCATCATCAGGTCGATGGAAATCCAGTGGAGCGGCGTCACGCGGAGCGTGATCGGGTTCAGCGACCCGACGAACAAGTTCCGTGGCGACTTCTATGAGTGTTCGGCAAAGATCGCCGTTTCTGCCACAACACCTAGTGAAACGGGGCACGGCTTCCACTTCGAATCCGACCCTGCAACCTCGCACACGGACTTTGCCCAATTCGGCACTGAACACAACGGCGTTTTCTTCTCATGATGTTTTTTAAGCTTCTTCGCACGAGGAAGTGGAACACGGGTCGGCGGTGGCCGTTACCCGGCTGACAGTCGCGCTGCGAATCCGGAGCGTGAGCGGTCACAGCTGGTTCGCATAGATCCGATTCGTCCACGAGTGTCTCGAGGAGTGTCCCATTGGACACGAGTATCGCCTTGCCGTCCATGTCGACATTTAGGCTGCCAACGTACTTTCTGTGTTTACTTGCCGTTGCTGTTCTGATTTGGCCGCCAGGCGTAATGGGCCAATCCAGTGTGAGCGATAACGTGGTGGTGCGATGGGACGCCGCGGCATTGCAGGGGGTTCGCGATTCCCGCATTGGCCCGCCGATGGTGGCCCGGGCCCTGGCGATAGCGCATACGTGCATGTTCGACGCCTGGGCAGCGTACGACAAGAAAGCGCTGGGCACGCGGTTGGGGGGCGACCTGCGGCGACCCAAGACAGAACGCACATTGGCCAACAAGAATGAAGCGATCAGCTTTGCAGCCTATCGCGCGCTTGTGGATCTTTTTGCGCTCGACAAGGCTAGCGTCTTTGATCCACTCATGGCTAGTTTGGGCTACGATCCGAATAATCTAACGATCAATACAGACACTCCGGCGGGGATTGGGAATGTGGCCTGCGCTGCAGTTCTCGCGTTTCGACATGGCGACGGTTCTAACCAGCTCGGCGATCTGCACCCAGGGGCGTATTCCGATTGGACCGGGTACGTTTCGGTGAATCCCGCGAGCACCGTGCCGGTCAATCCGGCATTGGTGCTCGATCCTAACCATTGGCAGCCATTGACGTATGACGACGGCGCAACGGCGCCGACGCCCCACATTGTCACTCACCCATTTGTGGGAGCGCAGTGGTACCGCGTGGCCCCGTTCGCCATGACCTCACCTGACCAGTTTCGATCATTCGTCGCGCAGTTCGGTCCGGCTTTGTTCGGTTCGGAGACTTACCTGCGACAATCGAGCGACCTGATCACCATTGCCGAGTACTGGGCCAATGGTCCGCATACGGAACTTCCCCCCGGACGCTGGGCGCTATTTGGCGAATTTGTCTCGCGCCGCGACAATCACACCGTCGATGACGACGCTAAGATGTTCTTTGCGCTAACTAACGCCGTCTTTGACGCCGGTATCGCCGCCTGGGACGCAAAACGTGCTTTCGATTCCGTCCGGCCCATTGCTAGCATCCCCTACCTCTTTCATGGCCAGCAGATCAAGGCTTGGCGCCCTTTTCAAGGGACACAAACCTT
>QHYO01000138.1 GCA_003224135.1 Acidobacteriota bacterium
AGTGATTCCACTTCCGGAAACAAGCAATCCTCGGCGACCTGTATTCAGTCCAGATCGCCGGCGTGCTCAGCCTTGTGAACCCGGAAGACGACCCAAAGCCAAGAAGTGATCGCGCGACCTCTAGACCACCGGCCCACGAAGGCCCTCGGCCTCACGATTCCGCAGTCGGGGCTGCTGCGAGCGGATCAGCTGATCGCGAGTGATGAACCGGCGTACGTTCCTCTACGGGCTGACGCCGGGGATGCTGTCGCACGGCTCGCGGCCGGGGCGCGAATCTGCGGGAGTTGCAGGACTACGACGCGACTGCGCCGAGGATCGAAACCGTCCTCAACACGGTCTACACATGAACACCTCTGAGATTTTTCCGGGAATCCACGCAAGTGTGAATACAGGCTCGAGAATGATCGGTGCGGTCAGAGCCTCGCCAGGTTCGCTCCTGGCCAGCGCCTCAGAAGCTACTGATATCTTGGAAATTCGATTCCGGTATCGGATTTGCCGTGGAGTCCTGTCATGGAGGGCTCCAACAGGTGACACAGGAGGAGGGCCGGGGACCGGCTCCACAACCTCGTGGCCGCCCGTCCACGGTGGCGCAATACACTCCTCAAGTCACGCAGTGGCTGCACGAGAATCCCAACGTCTCAGCGGCCGAAATCCTGCGGCGCGTCCGGCGCGCTGGCTATCGCGGTGGTAAAAGCGCGCTCTACGAACTCGTGAAGCGGCTGCGGGTTCGTCGCCTGCAGAAATGACCATGGCTGTCGAGAGTCCGCGCGGCCCTGGACCAGTTCAAGGAACCGCAAATCGATGATCAGCCAGGTGCGACAGCCTGCGCCACGTACGCATCTCTCTCTGCGACAGCTGGCCTTGTGTCTCGATTGCGACGAATGCTTCGGAATTGGCCCAGAGACGTGCCCGAGCTGCGGGAGCGCGACGTGGACCTCGCTGGCGCGGTTCCTGGCGCATGCTTCGTCGGCACGTCATCCCGGGCACCATGACGCGGTAGCGAAACGGCACGACGACCCTCCGGAGATGGTTCGGCAGCTCATTATCGTCGCGGTCGACCGCGCGCATCTCTACGAGCATCTCAAGCGAGGGTTCGCCGGGAACGGGACCGTTCGAGTGCTGCTGAATCGCCGTGTCATCGCACGACGGGCACGTTCCGGACCGTATGAGGCCGAACGGCGCCAGGCTGATCGCCGCGTGCCCTCGAAGGTCGACGCGCTACTGCGGGCAATGGGCTGGGCCATCGTGCCGCTGGATGTCCCCAAGCATCATCATCGAGACTCTGCTCTCTAGTGACCGAAGCCGCTGGATCGTAGCAAAGACCGACCTCAGTCTGAGGGCGAAGTGTCGGTGACCGGGAACCCGTGATTAGACCTGCGCCCATTTCGGATCTCGCTCGTGCCGGTTCCACAGATGGCAACCGCGATCAATCGGCAAAGGCCAGACCCTCGAAGCGATCTCGAAGAGACTAGCCTGACCCACTAAATCGCATTGAGAATCGTCAATCGTCGAGCGCGCCGAGAATCCTTCTCAATCCCCAAGGCGAGCGAACAAATTCCGTGCGTCGTCGCTGGGTTGTCATACGGCTCGCGCTCACCCAGGTAGGCGGCCTTGCCTTCCCGCTCCCCAACGCGCAGACGACCTTCATCCTGATCCAAGCGGGGCTGCCACGACCGTGCCACCCATGATTTTTCCGGATACAAGTGACGGAGCCTCCCGCTGATTACCGCTGCACCGGCGTCGCTGCCCGCGCCCGACTCGCAATCCAAGAGGTCTGCTAGACTCCCACCAGCCATCCCAATCGAGGTGCCCATGCGGGTGATGGAGCTCGCGGTCGTTCTCGGTTTCAGCCTCCTTGCCCCGGTGGCGGTCCAGGCGCACGCGTCCAACTTGCGCGTGATCGGCTTTCTCGGACCTCCGCCGTCGGCCGGTGGCCTCGTGCAAGCCTTCCAGCAGGGCCTCCGCGAGCTCGGGTACGTCGATTGGTTGGGTCGATGGCCAAAACATGGTCGTCGAGCGACGGTTCGGCGAATCAGCCGATCAGCTTCGCATAGGCGCCGCTGACCTCGTACGTCTCAAGGTCGACGTACTGTTCGTCTCGAGCGCGGGCTTGGCAAAGATCCTTCAACTTGAAACGAAAACCATCCCCATCGTGATCGGTCGCGCCGACGAGGATCTTGTCGCCGCAGGACTCGTCGACAGCCTCCCAAGGCCTGGGGGCAATATCACGGGGTCACAGCTCCTGAACGATGATCTCATCCCAAAGCGTCTCGAGCTTCTCAAAGCGCTTGTACCGAATCTTTCGAAGGTCGCGCTTCTTCGAGAGGATGTCACAACTTCGGCACTCCCCCAGTGCGCCGCGCGGGGGACTTGGCTGCCGCTTTCCTCGGCATGAAGAAGAATCACGACCAGGGTGTAGTGGTGATGTCGCCAGCCTTTATGTTCGTGCATAGAAAGGCCGTCATCGATCTTGCGGCCACGCATCGGATTCCCGCAATCTATGAGCTCCGGGTGTTTGTTGAGCCAGGTGGACTCATGTCCTATGGAGTAAATGCATCCGAGATGCAGCGGCGTGCTGCGGTCTACCTGGACAAGATCCTGAAGGGCGCTAAGCCCGCCGATCTCCCCGTTGAGCAGCCGACCAATTTCGAGCTTGTCATCAATCTCAAGACTGCCAAGACTCTCGGCCTCACGATTCCCCAGTTGCTGCACCTGCGAGCGGACCAGGTGATCGAGTAGCCCGTGCTCGACCCACGCGGCCAGCTCCTGCGTGCGGCTGTCGGCTTCGCCACTTGCTCCCTGCCCTCGTATGACCGTGCCCTCCACGCCCTTCGCGCGTGGCTCGATTCGTGGACGGGGATTGGCCACGTCGCCGTCGGCATGCAC
>QHYO01000776.1 GCA_003224135.1 Acidobacteriota bacterium
AAATATCCGAATACCAATTGGATAAACGTCAAATTTGTCGCGTACGAAATGGCGGGCGTCCCAATGATTGTCAACGTGGAGGTTTCCGTTGCAACAATGGAAAACGCCAGTGCCCACCACGGCGCGCTCTTTCCGCCGAGAAAATAGTCCCGCACATCCTGCTGTCCTCGCCGGAAATACAATCCCAATGCGGTCACGCCCAACAGGTAGACGACAACGATAGCGAGATCGACAGGGTGTATGCGCATTTCGTGTGATCAGTTCAAATTGTGATGTTGCGGAAAACGTTGAGGATAGAGTCCAGGCAAGCGGGCGTCAAGGAACTTAGTGCAGAATCATCCATCTGAAACGCCAATTCTCGCGTAAGCTTGGCCCATGAAGTGCGTTTTAGGGTTTGATGGCGGCGGCACAAAAACCGAATGCGTTGTGTTGAATGAAGCAGGCGCCATTGTTGCGCGTGGAAAGGGACCGGCTTCGAATCCAACACGTATCGGCTTTCCAGCGGCATTCGCCGCAGTTAGAGAAACGATTCGCACTGCGACCAATTCCACACGCATATCGCTTGAAGTAGCTGCCCTGTGCGCCGGACTCGCCGGCACAGGTCGTCCGGAAAATCGCGATCAGATGCTGCATTTTCTGAAAGAACAATTTTCCGAAGCCATCGTCGACGTCCGACCTGACTTCGAGCTTCCGCTCTATGCGATGCCGCCAGGTGCGGCCATGGTATTGATCGTCGGAACGGGATCCGCGGCCGTCGGTAGGGGCAGCGCTGGCGCGATAAAACGCGAAGGAGGGTTCGGTCCTGCAAATAGCGATGAAGGCAGCGCGTTCGACATCGGCCTCGCTGCAGTTGCTGCTTCTCGCACCACGGAGCCTTCTTCAGCATCGGACGAACTCGCGCGCCAAATCTTGCGCCATCTCGGTTGTACGAACTGGACCGAAGTCGATTCGAAAGCCGCCGCCAGCGCGGACGCCGTTTACCCTCGCGTCTTTCCCGTCGTTGCCGCCGCCGCTGATACAGGAAACGCACTCGCGCAGTCGCTCCTAAACTCGGCAGCCGCAAAGCTCGTTGGGATTGCCCATCGTCTCGCGGAGTCGTTGAAGCTTTCTCAACAAAAATTCCCGCTGGGAAAAACGGGCGGCACCGTCGGACGCTCGCGTTTCTTCGACCAAGCCATCGACCGGGAATTGCGCCAAAATCTTCCTCACGCCATCATCAGTTCGCTTTCCATCGAGCCGGCCGAAGTAGCCGCATGGATTGCATTGCAACTCTTGAAAAACAGTGAGCGAGCCGTCCCGTGACTTCGGAGCGCTTCCCAACTCTGCAAACGGCGAGTGGCGAAGATCTCGTGCGCCTAATGCATGAAGTTCCGCCAGACGCTTTGCTCCCGATCCTCGACAATCTGTCGCTCGATGAAACACTTCTAGTCCTGCTCCTGCAACGCAAAGACCTGCAAAGCGAATTTCTCGCGGAAGTTGTCCGGCGGCGGCATTTCCTGAAAAGTTACACCGTCAAGAAGCTCCTCGCCTTTCATCCCCACACGCCGCGCACCGAGGGAATCCGCCTTCTCCGCGATCTTTATCTGATGGACCTGGTGCAATTCACCATTTCGCCCGGGGTCTTGCCCGACCTGAAACGCAAAGCCGAAGATCAAGTAGTCGCCAA
>QHYO01000777.1 GCA_003224135.1 Acidobacteriota bacterium
CGCGTGCCCCTACAAGGCGTTAGAGGTTCCGTCTCAACGCTAGGGCTTGACAGGCGGTGATTGGCCGGCAGGAGCGGGAGGAGTAGGGCTCTGTGCTGGTCTGGCGGCCGAGGTGCGCGACTTGGCAAAATAGCCACGGCGGGCACGTACTTGATAACCATTGTGGTTCGGAATTTCGATTTTGATTCTGTGATATTTGCCGTTGGCCACGAAATTCGACGGACTGTAAGTGATGGTGTACTGATTTCTGAGTTCGTCCCCGATGTCCTGGAACGATTGGTTGAGGTCATCAACGTGATAGGGAAAGAAGGCGCGGCCCCCAGTTTCCTCCGCGAGACTTTTCAGAATTTCGTCGCCTTCAGTCAGGTGCATTTTGCGGCTCGCAGCCTTTGACGGATCGGTCTGCGAAAGCTGGATCCACTGAGTGCTGGTGCTAATCGTGTAAATCACGACGTTGGTGCGCTGGGCCATTTCGATGGCTTCGGCCCGGGTGTGATTGGAAAGATTATCGTCCCCGTCGCTGATGAGGACCATTACGCGGCGAACTACATCTGGCTGATCGCCCGGAGGGCGCGGAGGATTGCTGAGCTGCTTTGAGCAAGCTTCGTAGATGGCGTCGTATACAGCAGTGCCACCACCGGCGCGAGTCTTGTTGATTTCATCACGGAGAAGTCCGCCATCTCCAGTAAATGCCTGTATGATCTGGGGCTCGTCGTCGAAGGTCATTGCAAAAGCCTGATCTTTTCCGCGACGTAAGACGCTGTAGAGAAAATCGACGGCGGCTTCCTGTTCAAACTTGATGCGGTCGCGGATGCTGTTGGACGTATCCATGAGCATTCCGATACGAAGAGGCAGGTCGGATTGCTTGCTGAAAAAACGGATTTCCTGTGCAGCGTTATCGTCGATAATTTTGAAGTCGCCCTTGTCGAGATCAGAAACCAGTTTGTTGCGGCGGTCGAGAACGGTGAGCAAGACGTCGACGAGATTGACTTCTCTGATGAAAGTGGGGGGCTGTTGGGCATCGGACGGCGGCGGGTTGCTGCGCGTAGCCGGCGAAAGGAAATGCGAGCAGCGCGAAGCTGGCGCTCAGGGCGACGAGTGGACGTTTCATGATGAGAAAGTATAGGGAGCTTGCAACCGCAGCGTCAATTTAAAGGGGACCGAACGCATAGCAAATTTAGAAGTATTCCTGGACCGCAGTAAGATCGGAGCCTTCCGCCGCGACCAAATTCTCAAGAAATTGCCGCAGATCCTGAGCCAGCGGCGCGCGGGCCTCGATCCACTGGCCGGTTCGGGGATGCGGAAATCCGAGTTTTGCAGCGTGGAGAAACTGCCTGCCGAGCACGGGAAGCTCGGCCTTGCCGACAAGCAGTTGTCGCGCAGCCCCATATAAAGTGTCTCCGACGAGCGGATGCTTTGTTGCGGAGAAGTGCACTCGGATTTGATGCGTTCTACCGGTGTGGAGTTGGACTTCGATTAGTGTGGCGGCGGAATATTCGGCGAGCTTGCGCCATGCGGTCAAAGCTTCGCGCGTGCGTCCGACGTGTGTTAGACGGGCTGAAGGCGGCTGCTTCGCGAATGCTTTCATACGTGTGCGATGAATGGGATCGCGGCCAATTGGCAATTCGATTTTACCTTGCGTCTTTTCGAATCTGTCCTCGACAAGCGCAATGTAGATTTTTTTGACAGCCCGAGTGCGAAAAGATTCTGCAAGTTTCGCGTGGGCGAAGTCGTTTTTGGCGATGACGATGAGGCCGGACGTTTCCTTGTCCAGCCGGTGCACGATTCCCGGACGGAGTGGATCATCGTCTTGCGCTCCACCGCGGGAGAGGGTGTGACCGCGTCCGAGCAACGCGTTCACGAGCGTTCCGCGGGAATTCCCTGCTCCAGCATGGACGCTCATTCCGGCTGGTTTGTTGACGATGAGGACATCTTCGTCTTCGTAGGCGATTTCCAGAGGGATTGTTTCAGGTTCGGCGCGAAGTGGCGGGCGCGGGCGCGCTTCGACGACAACATGCTCACTCCCGCGGAGTTTTTGCGAAGGCTTTGCCACGGAGCCATTCACCAAGACGAGGCCAGCCCCGATCAGCTCCTGCAAACGCGCGCGGGAGAGCTGCGGGAATTGCTCAGCCAGCCAGCGGTCAAGGCGCATGCCGAGACCGGCCGGTGAGACGAGCAATTCTTTGCGGTTGGGCTCAGAATTCATTCAAGTATGGGATCTATTGCGTCGCCCAAACGAGTTTCCCTAACGTGGCCGTTTTGCGAAAGGTTGGGACACCACATTTTTCGCACTCTGAAATCGCGAGCCCGTCAGGCGAAGCATGATGCTAGCATCCAAACGCCTCAATCGATTCCTCGCGCAGGCCTAATTCTACTCCTCGTTGGGATCAGTCGTCGGTTGAGCGATTTTCCTTCAGAGCCCAATGTGAAAGGGCCACGCGAACCCCAATTCGCGAGACATTCCTGACTGACGGCTTGCTGATCAGCGGCAGCGTGCCTGGCCTTTTCGGCCGGCACCACCGCCCAAAAGCGCGAGCAGCGGCGTCAATACTTGGTGACTTTAGACGTCAATCGAAACGGCCAGCATGATACTCACAAACGAACACTGTTCTGTGTGCCTGGCCGAATGGATCGGCGAAGTG
>QHYO01000778.1 GCA_003224135.1 Acidobacteriota bacterium
AAGCCCGCCAGAATTATCGCGTTCTTTGCGTCCGGCAATTTCTGTGCAAGATGATGCAGGACGCGGCCGCCGGTCACCATTCCGCTCGCCGAAACAATGATGCATGGCGTTTTCAAATTGTTGATGGCTTTCGACTCTTCAACTGACCGCGTTAAATGAAATTCGTGCACGTTCAGCGGATCACGATCGCCACTCGATTCCAGCTTCGAAAAATCCAGATCGTGATCTTCCTTGTACTTTACATAGAGATCCGTCGTGCTCAGCGCCATCGGACTGTCGATGTAAACCGGTATGCGCGGAATCTTTTGTGTATCCTCAAGTTGCCGCAGGTAATACATGAACGTCTGCGTGCGTCCAATTGCGAACGCGGGAATTACGATGGAGCCGCCGCGTTTGGCGACTCGATTCACAATGTCCGCTAGCATGGAGGCGGGATCACCAGCTTCATGCTCGCGATCGCCGTATGTGGATTCGCACAGCAGGACGTCAGCCCGCGGCGGCGTGGCGGGATCATTCAATATCGGTTCGCCGTAGCGCCCAATGTCTCCCGAAAAGACGACTACCGTCTTTCTTCCATTCTCTGTGATCGTAAGCGCCAGGCTGGTCGAGCCAAGTATGTGGCCCGCGTCGTACGCATCAAAATGAAATTCTGGAGAAACGTCGAAACCGCCCGTCCTCGGCACAGGCCTTAGCAGACGCAACGTGGGGTCGAGGTCATCCGTCGTGTACAGCGGATGGCGATCCTCGGCATTGTGTTTCGCATTTCGCCGGGCGCGGTCCGCATCTTCTTCCTGCAAATGCGCGGAGTCCTTCAACGAAATCGTCGCCAGATCGATCGTCGCCTGATTCGCGTAAATCGGTCCTTGGTAGCCATCGCGCACCAGGCACGGCAACCACCCAACGTGGTCAAGGTGCGCATGCGTCAGCACACAATAATCGATGTTTTTCGGGTCGACACTCAGTGGCTTGAAGTTGCGTGCACTTAGTTCCGCTGAACCTTGAAAAATTCCGCAATCGAGAAGCAGCTTTTTGCCCGCCGCTTCAACTAAATACTTTGATCCCGTGACCGTCCCTGCCGCCCCCAAGAACGTTAATTTTGCCATTCGCTTGTCGCTCCAATTTTCATTGAACGACGTTAACCCATTTCGACCGAAAAACAAAAACGGGCGAGCATTTTGGCCCGCCTATTTGTCTTTTAAGAGCCCATGGAAACCCTGAGATTCGGCAACAGGCCTACCTGCCAGCTACTTGCAGGGCGCTGAGTGTCGGCTGCCCCACGCTGCCGATCGTATTGAATAGCGGTCCTTTCACCGCCACCTTCGATGACGTGCTGATCGCCGAGGCGTCGGCAGGGGTTAAATCGACAAACGTTATTTGGGTTCCGGTTTGCACTTCCAGCTGTGTAACAGCCGGATTTGCCTTTGTGAAGAGACTCCAGATGTTCGTCAGCGCGAAGCTTCCCGCTGAGCTGTTCACCGCTGCTACTGGTCCGGCGATTTGTGATGATGCCAGAAGCAATTTTACGGTCGTGAACGAAGGGTTTCCGTCGTTGGCAACCGCAATGTTGCCGGTGATTTCCGCTAGGACTTCCTGCCCGGGCGTCAGATCCGCAGTGGTTTGCAAACGTTGCCCCGTTAACCGCAGGGTACTCGGCGCCGCTACGCCCATCGACACATTGTTTGCCAAGGTCACGTCCACCAGCTCCCCAAGCGAGAGACCGCTCGTCGACGGCAGGATTTTTTTTCACCAGCATCTGGAACGACGAGCCCGTGCATGCAAAAGAGGCGGACCATCTCGGCCCGCCTCTTCGTTGCCACAGTCTTGTTCTTCGTCTCGAACGTTTTCGTTCGCTGATCAGTCCGCCGCCGATGCCTGTTTCTGCGCAACGACCGCATTGATGTCCAGGCCCAGCCCCTTCGCGACTCCGGT
>QHYO01000010.1:0-1910 GCA_003224135.1 Acidobacteriota bacterium
ATCGTTTTGTGATTCCAGTGCGCGCGGAAAACCGGCGGGGCACACCGGGAGTGGTGCACGGAGCGAGCGCCACGGGGCAGACGGTGTTCCTGGAGCCGTTTGAAACTGTTGAACCGAATAATCAGTTGGTGCAACTGGCGGAGGATGAAGCTGCGGAGATTTTGCGCGTGCTGCGAGAATTGACACAACGTCTGCAAGCTGTACGGCCAGAGCTGGTTGCGGCGGCGGAAACGATTGCGCTGCTGGACGGGGTGTTTGCACGTGGCCGTTTCGCGCGAGATTTTGACGCGGCGCTGCCGGAATTTTCCGATGCCGGCGAGTTGCGGCTGGAGGCGGCGCGGCATCCGGTGCTGGAAGACAAGCTAAAGCGCGAAAGCCGCCCGATTGTGCCGATGAATCTGTCGCTGAACCGGGAAGAGCGATTGCTGGTGATCAGCGGCCCGAATACCGGCGGAAAAACCGTGGCATTGAAAACAACAGGGTTGGCTGTGCTTGCGGCACAGTCCGCGATTCCAGTTGCCGCGCAACGCGCGGTGCTGCCGCTGTTTGATTCCGTGCTGGTAGACATTGGTGACGAGCAATCGATCGCCGCTGACCTTTCGACGTTTTCAGCGCACATGCTGAATCTGAAATCGATTCTGGAGACGGCAACCGAGAATTCTCTCGTGCTCGTGGATGAGATGGGAACGGGAACGGCGCCGGAAGAAGGCGCCGCGTTGGCGGTGGCGTTGCTGGAGGAATTTCGCGCGCAAGGGTGCTTCGTGCTGGCGACGACGCACCACGACCGGCTGAAAGCCTACGCCTCCACTGCGGAAGGCGTGTTGAATGGCGCGGTGGAATTTGATGATGTGAATCTGCGGCCGACGTACCGGTTGATGGTCGGAGTACCGGGCGGATCGAGCGGAATTGCCATTGCACAGCGACTGGGATTGGCGGGAGCAATTATCGAGCGCGCGCGGACACTGCTTTCGCCGGAATCGCGCGAAGCGGCGGATTTGATTGCGTATTTGCACCGCAGCCGCGAAGAACTGGACCGCATGCAAAAGCAGATGACGGAAGAGCGGCATGCGTTGGAAGCGGAGCGGGCGAAACTTCGCACGGAGTGGGCTCTACGGCAGCAAAGGCGCATCCACGAACTCGAAGCACAGTTTACGGAAATGCAGAAACGGTTCGAGGATAACGTTTCGCGCGTCGTGGAAGCAGTGAAAGAACGCGAGCTGCGCGGGCAGATTGAAAAGACGGCGCGGCGAAAAATGGGTGAGCTGCGCAGCGGAGCGCGCGAAGAACTGAACGCAGCCGTGGTGCAGACGATATCTGAATCGCAAGAGGACTTGGGCGTTGCGAGGGGCGTCGCAGGTCCGGTGAGCCCGGACTTGCTGCAGCCGGGCGCGAAGATTCGTGTGCGCGGGTTTACAAAACCGGTGATTCTACGGCGATTGGATGGCAGAAATGCGGAGATTGCAGCCGGGCCGCTGCGCATGAAGATTGCTGCGGAAGAAATTACCGGTGTAGAGTCCGCGCCGGCGGGAAAAGTATTAAGTTCTGGAGCAGCGAGTGGTTCGTTCAGCGCGCCATCTCGATTTGGGGTGGCGAACGAAATTAATGTGATCGGGCAAACAGTAGAACAGGCCACGGAGCAGGTGGATAAATTTTTGGATGATGCGGCAATGGCACATCTGCCGAGCGTACGGATCATTCATGGACATGGAACTGGAGCGTTGCGGCGTGGGCTTGGGGATTTTCTGAGAACACATCCTCTGGTTGCTAACCATACTCCCGAGGCGGAAGAACGCGGCGGTAAGGCAATCACAGTTGTGGAGTTGCGCGGCTGACATGGCAGAAGCCGGATCATTTGCGGAGAAGGTGAAGCAGCAGGCGGACATTGTCCGGGTCATCGGGGAATACGTCCA
>QHYO01000010.1:2034-13534 GCA_003224135.1 Acidobacteriota bacterium
TTGTGATGGAAATGGAGAAATGCGCATTTCCAGAGGCGATTCGCGTCGTCGCGGAAAAGTGCGGGATTGCGATTCCGCAGCCGAAAGAGCGTTCACCGGAAGAGCGGCGGGAAAATCAGCAACGCACAATACTGGTGGAGATTCATCGCGAGGCGCAAACATTCTTTGTGAAACAACTGGAAGGAACGCTCGAAGGAAAGGCAGCGCGCGCGTATCTGGAAGATCGCGGACTGGATAGGGATACGATGACGCGTTTCGGAATTGGTTATGCGCCGAGCGGCGGGGACTTGTTGCTTCGGCATTTGCGGGGAAAACATCCAGAGAAGACGCTGGTGGAGTCGGGGCTGGTCTCGCGGGACCAGAGCGGGCGGCATTTCGATCGGTTCCGGCGGCGGATTACGTTTCCAATCGCAAATGAGTCGGCAAAAATTGTGGCCTTTGGAGCGCGGGCCTTGGGCGATGACCAGCCGAAGTATCTGAATTCACCCGAGACACCGATTTATTCGAAAAGCAATGTGCTGTATCACCTGGATCGCGCGAAGGATGCGCTGCGGCGCGCGGACTTTGCGGTGCTAGTGGAAGGCTACATGGATGCGATTGCTGTGGCACGCGCGGGGATCAGCAATGTGGTGGCAAGCTGCGGAACCGCATTGGCGGAGCCGCAGATTAAGCTGCTAGGAAGATTTACAAAGCGCGTGATCGTGAACTACGACCCGGACACGGCGGGACAGGCGGCGACAGAGCGGTCGTTGACTGCGTTATTGGAGCAGGATTTCGAGGTGAGAGTGCTTGCGTTACCGCCCATCGGCGATAAAAAGGCTGACCCGGACTTGTACATTCGCGAAAGGGGAGCCGACGCGTATCTGAAGCAGGTGAAGGAAGCGCCGCCTTACGTCGATTATCTGATTACGCGCGCGCGGCAGATGGATTTGACAAGCGGAGAAGGGAAACTACGCGCGGTAAACTTTCTTTTGCCGTATGTTCAGAAAATTCCGAACCGCATTCTGCGCTCAGAGTGGGCGACGAGAATCGCGCAACAGTTGCATTTGGATGAGCCCGTAGTCCGTGCGGCCTTGAGCAAGGCGGCAAGCGAGCGCCGCAGCGAAGTAAGGCTGCAGCCGGAGCTCGTGCGGCACTCGGCAAAGCCGGCGGAGCGGCGGCTAATTCGAATGCTGGCAGAGGCGGAGGGCTTTCGCCGGGAACTGGCGCAGCATTTGCAGGCATCGCAGCTTCATCTTGGCTTGGAAACGGAGAAAATCTTTGCAGCGTTGATCGGTGCGAGCATTTCTGGTGAACCGTTTCACGCCTCCGAAGTTGGAGCGAAGATGGACGATCGCGAACGGCGTCTGTTTTTCGAGATTCTGTTCGAGGAGGCGCAGGAACCGGCCTGGGAAGAAGCGCAGAGCTGCCTGGACACGCTGGCGCGCAAGCAAATCGAGCGCGAATTGACGGACGTCCAGAGGGGAATCGAAGCGAATCCCACGGGGCCCGCGATGCGGGAGCTTTTGACTCGAAAACAGGAGCTGATGAGGAGGCTGGCGGCGTCGGGCTGAGCGGGGTGTTGTTCCACAGGAATCCCACAAGTAAAACATTGACGGGGTGGGACTTACCCATGTAGCGTAGAAGGGTTTTTCGGGTAACGATTTCCGGGCTAAATGCATCTATACTAATGCAGTTAGCGGCGAGGATCGGCCCCCGTGATGCGAAACGGGCAGCATCCGGGCGAGCGAAAAGCGGCGGCGCGGCGTAGCGAGCTTCACAACAAATTAAACTGTGAACAGGGGAAAGTCCCCAAACGTGCGGTTGCGCGTCCCGCCCAACGTGTCTTATTACGAGATTGTTAGCCGCTTGCGGTCATGATTGAGGTCGGCTGCAACGGTCGCGATTAGAATGTCCCCGAACGCCCGGCGGAGAACCTGGAGGCTCTAGAAGGATGCCTTCGGGACGATGCTTGCTGATTGCGGGAGGAGTTTGTGGCGCAGGTTCTTGAAGAAAAATACGAAGCAGTGCGCGCGCTGATTGCGGTCGGCAAAGAGCGCGGCTATCTGCTTTACGATGAAGTGAACGATTCGCTTCCTGCCGAAGTGCATTCCTCGGAAGAGATCGACGATCTGCTGACGACGTTCGAGCGGAACGGAATCGAAATTTACGAGGATCAAGCCGCGGCAAAAGCAGCGCGCGCCGTGGAGTTGTCGGTCGAACAGACCGAGCGGGACTCGACCGCGAAAGACGACGGTCATGCGGAAGAGAGCAGCGACCTCGATCTGACGCCAGGTTCACTGGAAAAAACGAACGACCCCGTGCGCATGTATTTGCGCGAAATGGGAACGGTGCCGTTGTTGACGCGTGAAGGCGAAGTGACCATCGCCAAGCGCATCGAGCGCGGCCAACTGGTGGTGATGAAGGCGATTACGCGTTCGCCAATTGTCATCAAGGAATTGATCGCTGTCGGCGATGATTTGCGCAAAGGCGCGCGGTCGATCAAAGAAATTGTTCAGTTCGACGACGAAGAACTCACCGAAGAGAAAATCGCGAACAAGACCAAGCAGACGCTGAAGTACATCGACAAGATCGCGAAGCTCTACGACACGGCGCTGAAACAGGCCGTGAAGCTTGATAAAACACCGAAAGCGAAAAAGCGGTCGTACATACGCGCGAAGTGGGATGTGGCGCGGACGCGCGTGGAAATTTCGGTGGAAATTCGCGGAATTGATTTTAATCCGTTTGAGAAAAAGCGCCTGATCGACAAAATGCGCGGCACGGTCGAGCGGCTGCAGTCGCTTGAACGGGAAGCGGGGCGCCTGGAACGCCGCGCCGATGTGGCAAAAGGCGATGTAGCGGCCGAAGCGCGTAAGGAACTTCGCACGCGACGTTCAGAGCTGAAGGACATTGAGGAGGCCAGCGAAGTCGGGCTCACCGAGCTGAAGCGCACGCTGACGTTCATTCATCGCGGCGAAGCGGAAGCGGAACAGGCCAAAAAAGAATTGATTGAGGCTAACCTCCGACTGGTCGTATCGATCGCGAAGAAATACACCAATCGCGGATTGCAGTTCCTGGATTTGATTCAGGAAGGCAACATCGGCTTGATGAAGGCTGTGGATAAATTCGAGTGGCGCCGCGGATACAAGTTTTCGACGTATGCGACGTGGTGGATTCGGCAGGCCATCACGCGCGCAATTGCGGATCAGGCGCGCACGATTCGTATTCCCGTGCACATGATCGAAACGATCAACAAGCTGGTGCGCACCAGCCGGCAACTGGTGCAGGAACTGGGTCGCGAGCCGACCAGCGAAGAGATCGCAAAGCGCATGGACATACCGGTGTCCAAGGTTCGCAAGATCCTGAAAATCGCGCAGGAGCCGATTTCCCTTGAAACACCGATTGGCGAGGAAGAGGATTCGCATCTCGGTGATTTCATCGAGGACAAAGCGGTAGTTTCGCCGTCGGATGCGGTCATCAACCTGAACCTGAAGGAGCAGACGTCTTCGGTGTTGAAGACGCTGACTCCGCGCGAGGAAAAAGTCATCAAGATGCGATTTGGGCTGGACGATGGCAGCGAGCACACGCTAGAAGAAGTGGGCCAATCGTTTGCCGTGACCCGCGAACGTATTCGCCAGATTGAGGCGAAAGCGCTGCGCAAGCTGCGGCACCCTTCGCGCTCGCGGAAGCTGCGGGCGTTTCTTGAAGGCCCTTCGCGGGACTATCTATAAGAATTGGGAAGCACCCAGTTACTTGAAGGCCTCGCCAGGACAACGCCTCCAAACACGGGGGCGTTCTTATTTTGCAAGGAACTCAGCAACCATTCGGATCTTGCCGACGATGTTGCCGTTGCATTTGGAGAGGTCTTCTGCCGGGATCCAATATTCTTGATGAATGGAACTTCCGACCGTATGGACTGTGTATGCCGCCAAGAAATCGGTCTTGACTTCGAACATCGTAACGTATCCGGCGCCTTGTTTTGGGCTAGAAGCGTTCCAATCTCGTGCGATTTGGATTGCATATTCTTTGTTGAGCACCGGGTAGAAGATGGACTGGCCCGGAAGCCGTGCTGGAAACGCTGTGTAGTCGGATTCCGCGATGAGCTGAAGTTCCCTTGGGCCGACCGGTCGGTACAGTAGCGTAGTAGATTCCATAATTCTTCTTGTTCAGTAGGCAGTTCTACGTAGGCGGAGTAGTTGCGTGTCTCCTAGACCGGCAGGCCCTCTTCCCGCAGCCCGTCGAGATGGAAAGCAATTGCTTCATGCATGTTCTTTTCGACTGCGGCGCGCTTGGCGCTCGTAGATACGCAGCCGGACAGTTCGGGCGAATATGCGGAATATCCATACTGGGTTTGTTCAATCACGATCAAATATTCTTTCACGTCAGGCTACCTCGGTTGCCCGAATGTAATCCAGAATCCGTTGCAATCACGAATGATGAATTCACGCATATCGTAGAAAGTATCGTGAAGGTCTTCGACGATTTGAACTTGGTCTTTAAGGTGTCGGTACAAGCCGGCAACGTTGTCCGTCGTTATGTAGAGGTCGACCTCACGACGGTGTTCAGCGCTCGCTTTCCCACCTATATTGAGCATCAGTTCGCCGTTTCCACAAGACAACTTCGCCCAGTTGATTTCGCCATCCTCCTCGTTTTGTCGAATTAATTTGAATCCGATTGAGGTGTACCAATCGACCGTAGCGCTAACATTCGGAACGTGAATCATCGGAACGACTGTTTGTGGCATGGTTCACCTGCTGGCGTCTAGTGACAATCTTTCATGAGCCTAGGAGCGGAGGCAGCGTACTAGAATAGTGTCACAGCCGAAAGGGGCACATGCGGACTGCACAGAAAATTGCGGCGACCGGATTGATCGTAGCGTTGGGAGCGGTGGGGTACGGCATTTTTGAATTGGACCATCCGTCGACGGTTTTAGCCAAGAAAAAGGCGGCTGCGGCGCAAGCGGCGCCGGTGGATCAGACGCCGCTCAAGATCGCGCAGCAACTGGCGCAGATAGCCGACACGCCAGAAGAACAAGAGCTTGCGAAGGAAGCGCTGCGGCTGAGCGATTACGAACTGGATTTGTCTTTCAACATTGCGCTGCAGGACGCGGAGGCGCATCCGGCGGAACTTTCCGCCGAAGCAAAAGAAATTCAAGCGCGGCTTCAGAAAGCGCGGAGATTCCAACAGGCGTTACAGGCCCAGGTCGATCAGCTCACCGCAGAAATCCCGAAGGCCAGTGAAGCCAAGAAGGATACGCTGCAGGATCAGCTCGATCTGGCGAAGGCAAATCTCGACGTTGCGACCAACGACGTGGACGATGCAAAGCGCGATTTGACCGATGCGGGCGGAAACGTCCACGACCGCATCGAGAAGATGAAGCAGCAGCACGAAGAAGCGGACAAGGCCCGCTCATCGGGCGACCAGAAGTTTCCAGGCGCAGCGCCTGAAAAGCTTGGCATGGTGCACGGCGCTCAACAGTGGATGGCGCTGAACGCAAAGAAAAAGCTCCTGCTGCGAGCGAAGACGGATGCCGACAATCTAATAGCGTCGTTGACAGAACAACACAACGCGTTATCGGCTCAAATTGACGCGGAAAAATTCAACTCGCCTGACCTGGCGGCACACTCGAAAATTTCGGATGCGGTGAGCGGCACGGCTCCCGCCGAGGCGGCAACATCGTCGGTCACGGAGAGCGTGCGCAAGACGCGGAGCACGGCGGACGCCAAGGCCGCGCTTGCGACCACGAAGGCAGTTACGGCCGACCAGCGCAATCTGACGAGCCTGGACAAGCGCGTCGATAACGAGAAAGAACTTTCTGAAACATACGGCGAATGGATCGATCTGGTCTCGGATCGTCAGCGAGCGGTGGTGCAACGCGTTTTGATCGGAATGGCAATTGTGTTGGGAATCGCGCTGATCGGAGTTTTCTTCAACACCTGGCTGGAGAAGTTGCTGGAAAAGACGAAGCTCGATCGGCGGCAGGTGCAGACACTGCGCGCGACGGCGAGAGTTTCGGTTCAAGTCATTGCGGTGCTACTGATCTTGCTGGTGATTTTTGGTCCGCCAAGCCAACTCGGTACATTCCTTGGCCTTGCGGGCGCCGGCCTCACTGTCGCGCTGAAGGATTTCATTGTCAGCTTCCTTGGCTGGTTTGTGTTGATGGGGAGGAACGGGATTCGCCTGGGCGATTGGGTTGAAATCAATGGAGTGACGGGCGAAGTTGTCGAGATCGGGTTGTTTCACACCGTGCTGCTGGAGACAGGAAATTGGGCAGATTCCGGACATCCGACGGGAAGGCGCGTGACGTTTACCAACAACTACGCGATTGAGGGGCATTACTTCAACTTCTCCACGTCAGGGCAGTGGCTGTGGGACGAATTGCAGGTGGTACTGCCGACCGGTGAAGATCCTTATCCAGTGATTGAGGCGATTCAGAAGCGAGTGATGGAAGCGACGCACGAAAACGCGAAAGAAGCGGCACGAGAACTGAAGAACGCCGCGGGAAGTCGCGACATCGGAATGTTCAGCGCGGAGCCGTCCATCAATCTGAGGCCGGTGCTCGGCGGAATCGAAATTTCCGTGCGGTACATTACGCAAGCAAATCAGCGATTTCAGCTGCGAACGAAACTGAATCAGGCCGCAGTCGAACTGCTGGGCAGGCGAGGGATTACGGCGACTCCAGTCTCGCCGCCAACACCAACTGCTCCGGCATGATGAACGCGGAATTGTTCAACTTTTCGGCATGAGACGATCGGCAATTTTATTTTGCGGGGAGCGAAGCGAAATACTGCGCCAGGCTGCCAGTCAGCTGCGCGATTCCCGTATTCACATTTTTTTGCAGCGCCTCCACGACTGCGCTGACCGATTTTTTTTCGACCGGCTCATCGTGAGAATAACTATCCGTCCACACAACGGTGCCGGCCTTCTGATCGAATAGTTCAAGTTGAACATTGAAGCGCGCTTTGATCCCGGCGGGATCATCCCTTTCGTTCAGCGAAGTGAGATGGCCGCGCAGCAGATAGTCACCGCGCGCGGTGCTGGAAATGCGCTGCACAGACTTGTACTGCCCGGAGCGACGCAGGTGCTCGACCAAAAGCTGTTCAATCATTTCGGTGGGTGGCTCGGTCCAGCGATGGTATTCGTCGACGCCCATTTCAACGTCGGTCATACCGTAGACAACGCGGTCGTCGCGTAAGATGCGCGGCGCACTCAAGCGGCCTACCAGAATCGTGACCGGCAGGCGCGAAGCGTTGGCCTGAGGCGAAACAGGGGCCGCGGTGAGAAAATAGTAACGAGGCGCCCTCGCGGTGGTGCAGCCTGCGGCGATAACGACGAAGAAGATCAGGCAAAAGGCAAGACGTTTCATTCCGTTTCCCCTCAATCCGGCTTCGGAACTTTTCCAGGCTCATGCGCAGGCGGCATTGAGGAGCGCAAGAGCGTGTAAGGGCGCTGCTTTAAGGTTTCCGTGAACTGGCGCAGGTTCTGCGAGGCTTGCCGGAAGTTGCTCAGGATGTCGTCAATGTTTTCACCGTTCGCGTTCAGCGTGCGGTCCAGCTGATCGGTGACATTGTTTGCAGTTTCGAGAACGCGGCGAAGGTCGGCAACAGATTGCCGCAAGTCAGTACGATTTTCCGCGATTGTTCCTTCCAAAGTGTTGATGGTCTGTCTTGCGTCGGCGTTCGTTTTCTTCAAGTCTTCAAGCAATGGTGCCATCCTGGCGCTCGCATCGTCCAGGTGCGTGATGGTTGAATGAAGCGGTTGGCGATTTTCTTCAAGCACGCCGCGGACATTGCCGATGCTGGCACTCAAATTGGCGCGGTTCTTGTCATTCAGAACGTCGTTTACGCGAGCGACGGTGACTTGAAGTTCGATAACGCGATCATTGAGATTGCCCAACAGGATTTTTGCTTGCGGACCAAGCTCGGCAATTTCCGCTTCCAATTCGCCGAAGCCCACATATTCATTCGATTTCAGGGTAGAGCCTGCCGGCGCGCGTGGTGCGGCGTTCGTTCCCGGAACAATTCCCAGAAAATTGTCGCTGAGCGGGCTGTTGCTGGTGATGGTGGCGGTGCTATCCGTTTTCACGGGAACGTCTGGCTTGACGCGAAAAATGATCTCCATGCGTGTGGTGTCGTGCGCGTCGGTGCGGACGTCCTGGATGCGCCCTACGGGAGGTCCACCCGCGTAGCGAACTTCAGCGCCGGGGCGCAATCCACCGGCATTCTTGAAGAATGCGCGGTACGGCACATCGCCACGATTGAAAAATCCCGTCAGTGAGAAGATAGTCGCGATCAAAAGCCCTGCGGCAATGATTACGAAAGTTCCCACAATGGCTTCCTGGCGGCGCGTGGAGGCGGAGTTCATCGGTCTGTCGACCTGCTTATCTCAGGGCTCGCAAGTACAAGCCCTGAAACCCTGCTCATCGCGATTCCTGTCACGACTCGCGCGGAAAGATTGGGGAGTATAACACGATGGGTAAACGGAATTTCACTTGCGCGAGATGCGCCTCGGGAGGTTGAAACAGAAATGCGATTCATTGGCGAGGCCTCGGTACTTCGCCGGTCAGCATCTGCAAATAGTCGATCTCCTGGCTGAGTTCCGGCTCCGCTACACGATCCAGGAATTGGCGGACGCGCGGCTGCGAACTGGCCTGAAGTTCGGTCGGCGTGCCGTTGGCGACGATCTTCCCTTTGTCGAGCAGAACCATGCGGTCGGCAATCAGGAAAGCGCTGGCAAGTTCGTGTGTTACGACGATGATGGTGATGCCGAACGCTTCCTTTAATTTGAGCAAGAGCTGATCGATTCCGGCGGCGATGATGGGATCGAGGCCAGCGGATGGCTCGTCGAAGAAAAGAATCTCCGGGTCCATGGCCATCGCGCGGGCCACGGCGGCACGTTTCTTCATTCCGCCGCTGAGCTGCGCCGGCATGTAGTCTTCGTAGCCGCTGAGACCGACTTCATTCAATTTCAGTCGCACCATGATTTCGATGGTTGCGGGATCGAGCTGAGTGTGTTCGTGCAGCGGCAGAGCGACATTTTCGCCGACGGTCATGGAGCCGAATAGCGCGCCACTCTGAAACGAGATGCCGATGTGCTGTCGCAGCTCGCGCCACTCTTCCGCCGAAAGCTTTTGAAGATTTTTTCCGCGAACGATGATTTCGCCGCTGGTTGGCGCTTCGAGACCGACGAGTGTGCGCAACAGAGTGCTTTTGCCGGAACCGGAACCGCCCAGGATTACGACGGTTTCGCCCGCGGGAACGTCGAAAGTAATGCCATGAAGAATTTCTCGTTCGCCGTAGGCTACGTGGAGATTGCGAATGGAGATCGCAGGTTCTTGCCTCGCATTCAGCGGGATTTTATTGGGCGTTGAGTCGTTCGGCATCGCAGTCATGGTTTCGCGTTGAGATAGAACAGCGCAGTGAATACCAGATCGACCATCACAACGAGAAAAATCGATTTCACAACCGCGGAGGTTGTGGAGCGGCCAACTTCTTCGGCGCCGAGGCCGGTGCGAAGGCCCTCCTGGCAGCCAACAGTGGTAATCACGATTCCAAACATCAAGCTCTTGACGAGACCGGTGACCACGTCGCGAAGCACGAGCGCATCGAGCGTAGCGATGATGTAGGTCTTGAGCGTAAATCCGGCGGCAATGATTCCAAATACCGAGCCGCCGAGAACGCCCATAAAATCAGCCCAGATGGCGAGGCAGGGCATCATCAAGAGCATGGCAAAAAGTTTTGGCGCAACGAGAAAACGGATGGGGTCGAGCGCCATCGTTTCCATTGCGTCGATCTCCTCGTTGACCTTCATGGTGCCGAGTTCGGCGGCAAAGGAAGAGCCGGAGCGTCCGATGACGAGGATGGCGGTCATGAGCGGACCGAGTTCGCGCGAGACGGAGATGGCCACGGCGCTAGCGACGAACTGCAGCGCTCCGAACTTTCTTAGTTCATAAGCCGCCTGCAATGCCAGGATTGTGCCGATGAAAAACGCGATGAGCGAGAGGATCGGCAGAGCACCGATGCCTACGGCCATCGCTTGGTGGACAGCGCGACCATACGCGAGACGGCGGCGCGAGAACATATCCGTAAACAAAGCGCGTGTCGCGTACGCGCTCAAGCGCGCCAGGCCGCCGATGTAGGCAATCCCGTCGATGGTGGCTGCGCCGATCGTTTGCGGAGAGAGCATTTGTTAGTTTTGCTGAAAACAGAAAATCCGAAACCGGTTATACATCTCCGCCATTGGAAGTGGCGGAGCCGTAAGGTGGTGGTGCCGGAGCTTCAAGAGCTTCCTGCTCGGTCTGGTGCACTTCGAAAACCCGGAGCAAATGTGTGAGTTCAAGAACGTTTCTCGCGGACCTCGAGAGACCGAAGAGCGCGAAACGCGCGTTAACGTCGCGCGAAGCTTTTAGCCCCTCGACAAGGGATGCCACTCCGGAGCTGTCGATATAAGGCACAGCCAGCATGTTCAGCACAAGGTGCTGAACACCCTTTTCCCGCAATTGGCTGAGAAGGGCTTTGCGAATCTCAGGAGAGTTAAAGAGCGTGATGTCCCCAGAAAGGTCGAGGATTGTGATTTCGCCAAGCTGGCGCGCTGAGATTTTCAATGACGGTCGTGGTTGCATTAGGCCCATGTTGTGCCAGAGTTTGCGGCCGGATGCAATGGCTTTCGGTTCGCGGTGGGCTTTGTATGCAAAGTGACAAGAAATCAAGTTTGTGATCAACGTCATCGCACCTTGCGGTATAGATTCATGGGCGAGGCGAAGTGATGCAGTGTTATTTCGGCGGGCTGCCGGGCCCGCCGGTGGCGCGGACTTGCGGAAGCCGCTCTGCAACGGCTGGAAGTGCCGGAAACGGCGAATGTGGCTCCGTCTGGTACCAATATGCGACCGAATAAAAATTGTCGGAGCGGTGATTTGCGTGACCGTGCTCGATGGTGGCTTTCAACGATTTCGTAAACGGGATCGGCGAATCGAGATGGAAACGGTACACGGAAGTGCGGCTTCCGGCCTTCTCATCGCCTTTCACGGGAGCTCCGTAGAGGCCGTACGCGAATGAGTGCGTGCCAAAGCCCCAAGCGCCGAGGAAATAATCTTCCGAGCCGGTGCCGTTGATGGATGGCCGCGCCTTGCCGTCGGTTGAGGACCCACGCTCGTTGGCGTCGACGAAGAACATGTCGTCGCCTTCGCCCCACCAGCCGTCCTGATTTTGCAGGATGGACATGGTAACTCCCGCAAATTGTCCGCGGCCGCGAGCTTCCATCCAGACGTAATTGTCTTCACCAGTCAGATTTGGACGATCGTTCACTTTTGGGTCGCCGTTTTCCTTCCAGTCGTTGGTCCAACCTTTTGCAGGAGCGGCTTGACGATACTGTGCGTGAAAGTAAAGAGTTTGAGCGGCCAGCGGTTTGGCGCAGGCGCGGTAGTCAATATTGAAGTAGAACGAATCCACTTTCTGCGAGCCCTCGTTGGTAACGGTGACGCGTGCGTGTTTTTGGAATGGCATCACGAAGAATGAATTGAGGG
>QHYO01000147.1 GCA_003224135.1 Acidobacteriota bacterium
CTCCGTGATGGCGGTCGACTTCAAAAATCCGCTCCGCAGTGCCGAATCGCCCGGCGACCGTATTTTCAGAGAGGCCGGTGCATCGGATGAAGCCGCACTTCGCGAAATCCTGGAACATGCAAATCTCTCCTTTCAAGGAGCGGAAAAATCGCCAGGCGCAGATTCGACGGACATCGGTTCGACTGTCGTCCATGTATGTCAGCAAGATGGGGCCGTAGTCGCCGTAGTGCGGTGGCGCAATCTCGGCGCAGAAGCGGAAATCCTGGACATCGCGGTTGCGGAGAAGCATCGTCGTCACGGCCATGCGCGGTTTTTGCTGGAGAAATTTCTGGAACTCGCTCGACAGCACGGTATACGAGACGTCTTTCTGGAAGTGCGCGAATCAAACTTTCCCGCCATCGCGCTCTACCGTAAATTCGGATTTTCCACTTCCGGCCGCCGACCGAATTATTATCGGGATCCGCAGGAAGCCGCGATCCTTCTTCACTTAAAAATTCCAGGCTAGTACCGAAATACCCGTCGTTCCCTCTTGACTCCAACTTTACGCGGAGTTACGTTCCAATTAAGTCGTGCGACTTTCTGTCCAGACGCGGCGACCAAACGCAGCACACAACTTAATTTCGAAGTACGGAGGAGGAACGCATGGCAGCGATGCAGCGCAACCCTCGGGACATACTCCTCGATACAGACGCCGATTATCAGCGTCTCTTCGAGCAGCACGAAAAGTACGATTTAGAGTTGCAAAGAATCCTCAAAGAACCCTACCTCAGTTCAGAAGATCTCCTGGAAGAAATTAAGCTGAAAAAAATGAAGCTCCACTGCAAGGATGAGATGGAGAGAATCGCGTCGCGTATCCAACGCTCGCGCGCGCAACACGCCTGAACTGTAGCGCGCGCCTTTTCTGACAAACTGGTTCCGTCGTCCAGCGGGGCCTGGAGTTGTCCCCTTGCGCCGTATGGATGTGTATCGCGCGAGAGCCCGGACCGCTCCTGAAATGCGAACGCTTCGGGCGTCCTCCCCCGCCATCGCTGTGGTATCTTCATTAGCGATGGTGAAAGAAGGATATTATTTTGGCGTGCCGCCTCTGCTGCTGGGCGGAATTGCCATTGTGTTTCATTGGTGGATTCTCGGAGGCCTACTGATCGCCTTCGCGCTCTTCTGTTTTGCGTTCTTCCGCGACCCCGAACGCGTCGTCTCCGGCGATCCCGCTACGATAGTCTCTCCAGCGGATGGAAAGGTCGTGGTTATCACCGGCGAAGAGAACGCCGGACGCCCGGGAACGCGCATCAGTATTTTTCTGGCCATCTGGAACGTGCACGTAAACCGTTCTCCGGCGGCCGGCGTGATTACGAAGGTGGATTACCGTCCGGGAAAATTTCTGGCTGCCTGGGATCCAAACGCCTCCAAACAGAACGAGCAAAACGTCTTCACGCTTGCCACTGCGAATGGCAGCATCGAATTCAAACAAATTGCGGGCCTCATTGCGCGGCGCGTGGTCTCCTGGAAGAAACCGCTCGAATCCGTCGCGAAAGGTGAGCGCATCGGCCTTGTGCGATTCGGCTCACGCGTCGATCTCTGGGTTCCGCAGGGATCGGAGCTTCTGGTAAAAGTAGGAGACAACGTGCACGGCGGTTCGAGCATCCTGGCGCATTGGCCGACGAGAACCGCAAAATCTTCCATCGAAGCCACGTTCGTAGCGGCGGAGAGGCAATCGTGAGCATGGCGGAGCTGGAACAACACGAGATTCCCTTTGAGGGTCGCAGACATCGCACGCAAGCCAGATTGCGCCGCGGAATTTTTCTCCTGCCTGCGATGATGACGTCTGCAAATCTGCTTTGCGGATACTACGCAGTTGTGGCGTCATTGATGGGTACGCCGGAAGATTTCAATCACGCAGCGAAGGCCATCGGCATCGCGATCATTTTCGACTCGCTCGATGGCCGCATCGCACGCATGACCGGCACCAACACCGAATTTGGCGTTCAGTTCGATTCCTTGGCCGACGTGGTGAGCTTCGGCATCGCGCCCGCTGTGCTGGCCTATGCCTGGGGCGTTCGCAGCGTCACGAATCTTGCGCCGGAGGCCTTTCACCAACTTGGCCGCTTCGGCTGGCTCTGTTGTCTCGCATTTCTAATCTGCTGCGCGTGGCGTTTAGCACGTTTTAACGTGCAGGGCATGGCGCCCGGGGGCTCAAAATTTTTCGTAGGAATGCCGACTCCTGCCGCCGCAGGAGTAATCGCTTCCATCGTTCACGCATTCCACGAAGGGGGACCGCTGCAGGATTGGCAATGGTCTGTGCCGTGGCTGCTGCTTGCTGTGGCCTTGGGCGGCTTAATGACCAGCACGATCCGTTACTACAGTTTTAAAGATTTACCGTGGAGCAAAAAACAGCCGGGCGTACTGATTTTACTGCTTTTGATCCTGGGAGCTGTGGTCTGGCTATATTCTGAGCTGACGCTCTTGATTATTGCTTGCACCTACGCTGCAGCCGGAGTTGTTCTGCATCTCGTTCGCTTCGTGCGGCAGCGGATGGTTTCGCGCACAGCTTCGCCCTGATCCATGGCCACTCCCCTCGAATCGCGACGCATCGTCATCGCCGGCGCGTCCTCACTTCTTGGCGTGGAATTGAAGTCACTCCTCGAAGAGAGCCGCTTCGCCGCATCAGATTTCCGCCTCGTCGATGAGGAAACCGTTGCCGGCATTCTGACCGAAGCCGGCGGCGAGCCTGCCGTCATCCAACCGGTTGAAGAAGATAGCTTCAACAAAGCGTGGCTTGTGTTTTTTGCAGGTTCTCCGGCGTTCAGCAAGCGAAATATTGAACTGGCAAGACGAAGTGGCGCTCGAATTGTAGATTTGTCCGGCGAATTTGTCGGCCAGGCGGAAGCGCAGATCTGGTTGCCAAAATTCGACGGACTTGCGAGCTCAGCATTCAGACTAGATGCCAGCGTATTTGCAATTCCTTCCGCGCCCGCAGAAATCATTGCCCGCCTTCGAGTGGCTCTGCGTTCGCTGAAACTCAGCGCGCTCACAGCCGTGGCCTTTCAGCCAGTTTCATCCAGCGCCGGCAAGGCCGGCATCGAAGAGCTCGAAGCGCAAACCGGCCAGTTGCTTTCGTTTCAATCGCTGGGCAAGCAGGTATTTGATGCGCAGGTCGCGTTCACCTTGCTTGACCGTTTCGGCGTCGCCAGTAATCAATCGCTTCAATCTTCGCTGGGGATACTTCGCCGCGAAGTGCGCTCGTGCCTTCGAAACGAAACGCCATTCCCGGCATTGCAACTACTGCACGCTCCTGTCTATTACGGAACGACAGTCACTGCGTGCGCATTTCTGGATCGGTCGGTCGATCCGTCCGAAATCACAAAAACATGCGCGTCGGCCGGCTTCAGCATCACTGCCGATGACGCGGCTCCCAGCAACATCAGCTCGGCAGGAGAAACGTCACTCCAGCTTTCCGCTCCGCAAGCCGATCCCTCCGCCTCAGGCGCGTGGTGGTTCTGGTCGGCGGCAGACAATCTGCGTCTGCCGGCGGCAAACGCGGTGAAATTGGCGGAGAATCTACTCGAATGAGCCGCGCACTTATTATTTGCTTGCTTCTTGCAACGAACACGCTTTGTGGCTGCGGCTATCGCGTCGCCGGGCGCTCCAATGCTCTTCCAAAAACGATTCATGTAATCGCCGTTCCCGCCATCGAAAATAAGACCTCAAGTTACCGCATCGAGCAGCGACTGACCGCGGCAACCATCCACGAATTTCTGGCCAGCACAGACTACAAGGTTGTTTCCACTCCAGAGAGCGGCGACGCGGTCCTGCGTGGCAAAGTCCTCAGCGTGGAGGCTGTGCCGCTGCTCTTTACCACCATAAATGCCACCGCGACAACGCCTTCGACGACGCGCGCCACCACCATGCTTGTCACCATGAAGTGTGACGTCACGCTCACTGAAGCGGTAACGAAGAAAGTTCTCTTCCACACGGACAACTTCCTGTTTCGCAATGAGTACGAAATCTCAACCGACGTGAAAAGCTTTTTTGAAGAGCAAGATCCCGCGCTTGACCGCATGGCTCAGGATTTCGCGAAACGCCTGGTTGCGGCCGTGACGGAGAATTACTGATGCCTCCGGTTAACCCCGACGACCTGATCGCGCGCTTGAAAAAAGGAAAGCCAGTCCCTGCGATTCTTCTGCTTGGGGAAGAGCCATATCTACGCGATAGCTGCCGCGCGCAATTGCTCGATCAATATGTCGCGGCGGCAGCGCGCGCTTGGGCGGTCTCCAGATTTTCCGCCGAGCGTGGAGATATCCAGGCCGCGCTCGATCAAGCTCAAACCATGCCGATGCTCTCTCCACAACAAGTCGTTTTTCTCGAAGATGCGGAAGCCATCGAGGAATTTGCGGACAAGAAGCGCGACGATGCACTAAGGCAAATGGAGTTGTACCTCGCGGACCCGGCGCCATTCACTGTGCTAGTAATTGAGGCGGCTCATCTCGATCAGCGCATGAAGCTGGCCAAGCTGCTGGTCGAAAAATCATTGGTTGTTCAAGTGGGACTGGGAGATGACCAGGGCCAGCGCAACGCGGCAGCTGTTGCCCTTGCCAGGTCGCTCGCGAAAGAACAGGGCATGGAATTCGAATCGGGCGCTGCCGAGGACTTGGCTGACTGCGTCGCCGCCGATCTGCAACGCTTGAAAACGGAAATCAACAAAATCAGCACGTTTGCCGGTGAACGAAAAATCATTCGCCGTGAAGATGTTTCGCTGATGGTAATTTCAGAGCGCGCCGCGACCGTGTGGGAAATGGCAGACATGCTCGCTTCGCGCCAGCCCGCGCGGGCGCTGGATTTTCTCGATCGTCTTCTGCGCAATGGCGAGGAGCCATTGCAAATGCTCGGCGCGATGTCTTGGATGTATCGCAAGCTCGTCGAAGCCAGCGAAGTAAAAGGCGTTGTGAACGGATGGCAGGCCGCGCGAGCGCTGCAGATGGCTCCCGAGAAGGCGGAACTCGCCATTCGCAACGCGCGCAAAATTTCGAAGCCGCGCCTGCTCAGTGGACTCGGAGCCTTGCGGCGCGCTGACGATCGATTAAAGAGCGGGAGCGAAGACCCACGCGCCGTAATGGAGTTTCTGATCACTGAGTTGACCGCACCCGACGCCCGAGCAGCGCGCCGTTAGGTTTCCAGCAGCTGAGGTCTTCAGAAACGCAGGATTTTTCAGCCCATCGAAAGCGACGCCTGCAATCGGCATAGGGGAAGTGGTCGCCCACTCGCCCCTGCCACACAACCGGACATCATGCCGGTCCGCATCCGGCGGTCGGCGGGTTGAACTAACCATGAGCCGTGAGCTCGGGAAGCCCGAGCGAGGCGAAGTAAGTGTTGGACAGAGCGATTTTCAGCGCTGGCGTGTTCGCAAGGTGCCACGGTCCATCGGAGCTACCCGCCGTTTTCGCGGCGTCCTGCGCAGCGATGCCGCGCTTGCGGAGCTCCCGATATCTCGTGGTTCCCCGTTTCCACTGCTTCCAGACCATCGACCGAAGTCGGCGTCGGAGCCATTTCTCCAGCTTGTCGAGCACTTCCGGTGTTTCGCATCGTCCGAAGTAACCGATCCATTCGCGGAGATATTCCGCTAGGTCATGGACCATTCCGACGAGGCTTATGCCCCGCGTCCGGCTCGTGAGTTTCCGAACTCGCTCCTTGAACCGTGCCATCGCTTTCGGCGCGAGGCGCCTCTTCGGTGGCTTGTGATTC
>QHYO01000140.1 GCA_003224135.1 Acidobacteriota bacterium
TGTGGGGGCGCCTACGACCGATGGCTTGACGCTATGTTGGGTAAGCTATTTTTAGAATATACTCTCGTGATTAGGGGTGCTTAAACGCCGCGTGTCTGGAGTCCGTGCTAGAACTCCTCGTGTGGATGTACGGCGTACGGCGCACGACTGCTTAAAACCATCGTTTATAACGATTCGAGAGAATGGAGGCCCATATGCCGGTCGCGTTGCCTGAACCTGACGGCGAGCGGGAGGGCATCCCGCTGTGGCTCTGCCCCAACTGCGATAAGTTCAAGCCCTTGGAAGACTACGGGTGGAGAATGCGAAAGGATATTTGTCCGGGCCAGCAAGTCTGGTTCAAGCAAGGTTGGTGCAATCGCTGTCTGGAAGCGAAAATTAAGCATGGCTGAGATTTTCGGTCGATCGATTCTCCTTGCAGGGTCGCAGGCTACCCGCTTCGAGGCTGCTATCACAAATCGGTAAATCCTTGCGTGGAGCAAGTATCGGAAGTATCCTCATGTACGACACGAAGAGCCTAACCCCCAGACCTTAAGAATTTCCTTGCAGGCGACGTTCAAATCATCATCTGGTTCCACGTTCCTCGCATCGTCGTGCACCAATTTTCGCAAACCGTCCTCAACTCCCGATTAACGCCCAAATCGTCCATATGGATTTTACGTTTCCGATTACTTCCAAAAGCTTTGATTGCGCTCGACAAGGAATGGGCCGAGGCCGGAGGCGATGCCGCCAAGCTGGACAAAATTATCGGCGACAGCGCGCTGGCCATCGGTCCCAAAGGTGAAGCACAAGACAAACAACAGTTGATTGCTTCCAATAAGGCTGCTAGCACTGACGTAACGACTGCTACGTATACCGCAGACGAATATAAGTTCGACATGCCCAGCTCTGACGTTGTCGTGATGACGCACCGAGGAACGACTAAAGGCATGCAGAATGGCACTGAGGTCACCGAGTCGCACCGCAGCCGCACGTATTTCAGAAGCAGAATGGCCGGTGGCAGGTAGTGGCCAACGCGCAATTGCCTATCGCACAATAGAGCGCGGAACTGCCGGGTCCGACCCAAACATCTCTTCGATAAATGCTGCATTTATGGGCAACTGGCTTTCGCGTGCCCAAACCCAAAGGTTAAGGAAGCGCTTGCTCTGACATCTCCCCGATCCCGCGCTATACTCGGACTCACTCGACATTCTTGTCGACATCGGCGTTCCTGCCGAGAAGGAGGTGATCCAGTGAGGTACGGTTTACGTTGACGCAGTAGAGGAGGCGCTTGTGAGGTTACCTAGCGCCTCTCTCCTTTTGTCCCGACCTGTCCGATTCTCTATGATTTGACGAATTTGTTCAGCGGAATTCCGTTTCTCCGGTGGTTTATCGGGCTTGCGCGATCTAAAAAACTCCATTACGCTGGCCCAGTTGCCAGCGGTTTTCTTCCCTCCTAACCGCTATTGCAATTCAAATTCTCGTCAAAAGAAGGTGACGTATGATACGCAAAAATACTTGGGCGAGACTTACTGTAGCAGTCATGCTGAGTTTGCCGTTGACTGCCTGCAAAGACGCAAAAACCCTGCAAGAGAACGAGCAATTGAAGACCCAGGTGGCGGAACTTCAGAAAGAGAACGGCCAATTGGGAAACGAACTCGAAACAATGACGGCTGCTCGCGATGCGTTGACGAAAGAAAACGAAAAGCTTAAGGCAGAGATGAAGCCCCGGAAAGCGAAGCACTCCGGAAGAAAGGCTGCGAGTCGAAAACATCGTCGGAGCTAAATGTCACGTGAGATTTAAGGCGCACAGGTGTTTGGAGTGCGCAAACCGGTTCCTGTTTTCATCGTCGGAAAAGGGAGGTTTGGAGCATGAAAACGTTTGAGGTGAGATTTCACTATCCAGATCGAAATGAAGGAACAGTAGAATCGACAGTCAAAGTGGAGGCATCGAGTCTGCCTGGAGCTGTCGGTAAGGCGACGCGTGAGTTTGTCAAAGGCTTGGACCGGAAGCAGAGATTCGATATGAACAAGAATGGACTCGAAATTACGGCCAAGTCAGTCGGCACGACAACGGAGGCGCCGACAGGGACATCCGCGGAGGCCGCTGCTAGTTGAGAGGTCAGCAGGACCGGAGCTGGGCCGACATTCTTGCACTTGCCACCACTGCCTGGTAGGGGGCGTTACAGTACATGTGCATTCTGAGCGATTTCACTCCTTCGCTTTTGTCCGTCAGTTTTCTAGAAAAGCTATCAGATTTGCGGGAGCCGTGAACTCGGACGCCCCTTCTCTAGACTTGAGGCAGATGGGCCTTGCCGTAGTGATAAATTCCTGCCTTTTTCGTTGCGTTATCGCTTCAAGATTTCGCAGCGCACGGTCCCCGATTTCGGGTATTCACTGTCCGCGTCCAAATCTTCCGCCGTCACAACCGGAACCTTTTCGATTATCAAGTGAACCGCGGCCTTCGGCACTCCCCCAGCCGGGCTGATGGCTGTCAAAAAATCGAGCGATTTGAACCATCGGGACAAGCATGGCGACGGTTTCAGAGATTCTCTGCCCGAATTGGACTGGTCGCTGATTCTGGTATTCCGAGACCGGCAATGGATAGTTCTATCGAAATTTCCTGGGAAGAAGCTGATGCTATTTCGCCTTGCTCTCCCCTCGCGTACTGCTCACCACAAACCAGGCCGCTGTTCGCGCACCGTGGTCCCCCGGAAACGAAACGGTTTTGTTTGCATTCCGAAAGGTAAAAGAGAAATGGAAGTGCGCAGCCGCTTCGGATGAAAAGTCCAGAAGTCACGTCACCACTGGCTCGCGATGGTATGTGGAATTGGAGGGGTCTTTATCGGTCTGGAGTTGGAACGTCATGAGCAAAGCCTGCTAAGAGTTGATTGATTTCTTCTGAAGCCAGTTGGTCTGGCTGAGTTCCTGAGGCGAGTTCGACGATCTCCACTGCGAGGATCGAGGAGAGGGCTGTCGCTGCGACAGACGTAGCGGCTTTCCCCGCTTCATCGGCGTCAAGCATGAGGATGACTCGATCGAAGTAGGTTCCCATCAGGTCGGCCTGGCGGTCGGACAGCTTTGAACCCATGAGAGCAGCCACGTTATGATGCCCGGCCTCATGGAGTTTGAAAGTGTCAAAGAAGCCTTCGACGAGAATGAGAGTGCGGTTGCCTTTTTGGAGGGCTCTATGGAGATTGAACAGCAAGTGAGATTTGCGGAAGCCGGCAGGGAGGCGATATTTGGGCTTCGTTTGACAACTCCGAAGTAGCGTGCCGTTTGCTCACTGAGTCCACGCGATGCCACATAGGGATGCTGGTGGTCGATGTTGCGCAGGGTGAAGGATAGAGGACGATTTTCTGGCGTAAGGGCGACCGACTCCTCATTCCTGGATGTGGCGTGAGGAGTCTGATTTTCTGCGAGCGAATGCTGCAGGTGCAGAGCAGCCTCCCGTATCGAACAGCGCTCCATTTCAGCGACGAAGTCGAAGACGTTTCCTCCGACGCGGCCCGAGCGAGCCGCAATGCACGAAGCGGACTGACAGGACCAGGCGTTCCGGGTGAAGCTGACGGAGAAGCTGTCATTGCTGCTGGTGGAGGAGTGTGTAGGAAGAGGGCATTTTCCACGGAACTCGTTCGCACCGACTCGCCGAAGACGAACGTCGTAGTGCGACAGAATGGTCTCCATGGAGACCTTCCCTTTGATGCTTTTAAAGTCGACCCATTCCGCTGGCATCAATTGCTCCCTCCGTTCGTCGGTTGGATCTGAACGAGTTCGCCCTGAAGGTGCCGAGGAGTGGGACCCTCCGCAGTCGGAACGTCTGTAAGCTGCGTGAGGAATTTTTCGAAGCGTTCGCGCCATCCTCGACGGCATTGGCCTCCGTTTCGGTTGGGGGGAAATCCTGCTGAAGGCGAAGCAGGTTTGTCTTGCCCTCAAGGCAGAGTGCAGCAGCGCTATTCTTCGCGCGGTAGACAAATACCAGCTCGATACCACGTAACATACATGTCGGCACCTGCAATTATTTTGCTCCTTGAGCCAATCTTGAAGCGGGAACTTGCAATATTCTCAGCGGAGAGAACGGGTCGCATGGTTTGCTCGCGAACACGATTACGCACGAGAACGGCGACGCGATCCTCCGGTTGGTGAAGCGCCAGGACGTATTGCACAGCTGACAGCTGTCTTGTCTTGAAGAGATTTAGTTCCGTCATGCAGGCTCCCGTGGTGCGACATAAATCGCGCAGAAGTCGAACAGGTCGGCATCAGGGTCGTAGTTGTTGATTTCAAGCACTTCGGAGATAAAGCGGCGGCCAGGCCTGCGCTCGATTTGGACGACGACATTAAGCGAATCCGCAATGTTGGTCTTGATGGCGCGGTACGGAATCTCGACACCACTCTGCAAAACGCAGCTCGCAAAGCGCGAAAGCCCCTGTCTCGCGGAGCTGGCGTGAATCGTCGAAATGGTTCCCGAGTGGCCGGTGTTCAAAAGCTGAAGAAGATCGAACGCTTCTCCGGAGCGAATCTCGCCGAGTAGAATACGATCCGGGCGGTGGCGCAGCGCGGCTTTCAGGAGGTCGCGGATGGATACGGCAGGCGTGCCGTTCTGTTCGCGCCGTGCTTCGAAGCGGACGAGGTTCTCATGGGCCAGCTGAATCTCAGCGGTATCCTCAATCAGCAGGATGCGCTCGTCAGGGGGAATGAATTTCCCAAGCGCCGTAAGAAGGCTCGTTTTTCCCGAGCCCGTTCCACCAGAAATTAACAGGTTGCGTCGTTGAAGGAGATAGTCTTCGAGCCGGTTGGCGAGCGCCCGGTTGAGTGTCCCGCTGCGGATCAAATCCTCGATTTCGAAGTGGCGGG
>QHYO01000779.1 GCA_003224135.1 Acidobacteriota bacterium
GCGCTCCAAGCGCCTGGAGAGCATGTCTCGATTCATTTCGTTATCTTCGACTAACAAGATCTTCGGCATGATCGACCTTTCCTGAGGCTCGCATTTCCGACTCCCTCGGACGTTGCTGAGGGCTTGATACGAAGGGGGCAGCTGGGGCCTCGGTGACAGTCGCCGAACGGCCGGCGCGGTGTTTTTCAATGAGGACCGCAAGGCGGTCGCGATCGACCGGTTTGATAAGGTAATTGGAGGCCCCCAAATCGAGGCCCATCGCTTCATTGTCGACAATGGTGACCATGATGACCGGAATCTCAGCCAATACTGGATCGCTCTTCAGCTTCTTTAGCACTGTCCAGCCATCACACGCGGGCATAACTACGTCCAGCGTGATCACGAGCGGGCGAATTTGCCGCGCAAGTTGTATGCCTTCTTCGCCACTTGCTGCGGTCACTGCCTGGAACCCCACCTTGCCAAGAAAACGCGACATCAGATCGCGAACCGAAGCGTCATCGTCTATGACGAGAATCGTATCTTTGTGGGCTTTGGACTCCGCCAATGAGGAAGCGGCATCACCGCTTGCCATCGAGCGCGCGGATTCTGGCCCCTCCATGACAACCTGAGTCGGCAAGAACACCGTGAAAGTCGCACCCTTCCCAGGCTCACTTTCCACTGAGATGCGCCCCTTCATCAGCTGCACGAACCGATAGGTAATGGCGAGTCCCAAACCAGTTCCCCCGTACTTTCGAGCGATCGACGCATCCGCCTGAGAAAACTCGTGGAACAGATTTTCTTTCTGCTTCGCCGTGATTCCAATTCCTGTGTCGCTTACACGGAATCGAACCCAATCCGCGCCCTCGACTTTGCTTTGATCGACATCCACCGAGACAGTGCCATGATCGGTAAATTTGCAGGCGTTACTCAGCAAATTGAACAAGATCTGTCTGACTTTGGTTACGTCCGCACGCATCGTTCCGAGATTGTTTGCTACGCGCACGTGAATCGTGTTGCTGTTTTTCGCCGCCGCAGGCTGCAGCGTGCTGATCATTTCGGCGATCAACGGCGACACTTCGAAGTTCTCAAGGTGCAGGCCCATCTTTCCAGCCTCGATCTTCGAAAGGTCTAGAACGTCGTTGATGAGCGACAATAAGTGTTTGCCCGCCGATTGGATCTTCCGGAGATCCTGCACGCTATCCGACTTCCCCAATTCTCGCGTTTCCTCTTCCAACATTTCGCTGTATCCGATGATGGCATTGAGCGGTGTCCGCAATTCGTGGCTCATGTTCGCCAGGAATGTGCTCTTCGCCCGGCTGGCCTCCTCCGCAGCGTGTTTGGCCTTCAAGAGTTCTTCCTGCGTTTCTTTTCTGTACTGGATCTCCTTCTCCAGTTCGCCGGTCCTGGCCTTCAGTTCCTCGTTCGCTCCCCGCAGCGCCGTGTCCCTCTGTTGGATTTCGGACAGCATGGTGTTAAAGCCATCGATCAACCTTCCAATTTCGTCGCCGTAAGACCGGGTCGCGCGTACCTCGTAATTGCGGTTGGCCGAGACCATTCTCATGGTGTCTTCCAGGTGCAGAATAGGCCGGGAGATCAACCGTTGAAGTTTTGAAGAGACCAAGAATGCAAATAGGCCCGAGATCAAT
>QHYO01000145.1 GCA_003224135.1 Acidobacteriota bacterium
AAGCAGGACGTCAAATTCGCCATTACCCGCGATGCTGGACGCTTCGACTGCGAAGGCTATCTCAACAACGGCGAAGGCGCCGGTCTCTTCCACTTCACGCCCGACGCGCAGTACGTCTCGCAAATGGCTGCTCTCGGCTTTATCGGCATCGACGAAGAAAAAGAATTCTCCATGGCCATCCTCGACGTCTCCGTCGCTTTCGCCAAGGAAATAAAGTCAAAAAACGTCCACGGTCTCGACACCGATAAGCTCATCGCGTTTCGCATCTTTAAAGTCAGCAGCGAATTTATCGATGCGCTCCGCAAGGCCGGGTTACCCGCAACCGACGCCGACAAACTCGTCGCGTTTCGCATTCACGGCGTCTCACCTGAAATGGTCGGCTATCTCCGTCAGTCCGGCTATCAGCCCGACGAGGACACCCTCGTCGCCATGCGCATCCACGGCGTCTCACCCGACTACATGCAGGAATTAAAGAAGGACGGCTACGATCACATCGACCTGCAAAAATTGATCGCCTTCCGCATTCACGGCGTCTCGCCCGACTTCATCGAAAAGTTGCAGACTCTCGGCTTTAAGCATCCCGAGCCCGACCAACTCGTCGCCATGCGCATCCACGGTGTCTCGCCGGAATTCATCTCCGGCCTGCAATCCCGCGGAATGAAAAATCTCACCATCGATCAGCTGGTGAGTCTCCGCATTCACGGCATCGATTAGACATTTCGCGCCGCGGCCTAGGGTCGCGCGTGGACCAGCACCACGCTGCTTTCATCCTGCTCGGCCTGGTCGTAGAGGACTTCTCTTCCATCCGGTGTCGCTGACAACCAGAAGGGGCTTCGGTCGAGCAGACTCACCTGCCGGGTTAGATGCGTTTCGAAATCGTAAAAGTCGATGGAAGCGGAACGATTAGCTTCCTCCGGCGGGCAATAGAAAATCCCGCGGTTCGTGACGCTCCATGCTGCCCACGACTTCGCATGCGCCACCCCGGGGAAACGCGATTCATTTCCACCCGCCGTGGGAATCTGCCACAGTTCCGGATTTTCGTAGCGTGTTTTTGCGTAGTACAACGCCGTCCCGTCCGGCGATTCCAGCGCTGCGAACCCGCCGTATTGTGTTACTCGTACTGCCCGTCCTCCTTCCGCCGGTATCTTCCAAACTTCGTCCTGTCCCGAACGGTTGGAACCGAAATAGATCCACTTTCCGTCGTGCGACCAGCTCGCCACGACATTGTCAAACTGATCCTTCACTAGCGCGCGTGGCGTCCCGCCCAGCGCCGAAATCACCCATACCGCGTGCGGCCCGTTTCCGGTGGTATCGAAAGCCACAGAGAGACCGTCCGGAGACCAGCGCGGCGTCCCGCATCCGTGCAAGTTTGTCAGTTGTGTTGTGTCCGAACCGTCTCGATTGCTCGCCCAGATCTCGAGACTTCCCGACCGGTCAGACATGAACACCAGTCGCTTTCCGTCCGGCGAGACTCGTGGCCCCTCGTTCCTTCCATTCGTCGAAGTCACAATGGTCTGCGCCCATTTTCCGGTGCCTTCTTCCAAGGACACCCGGTAAATCCCTGATGACCCTAGAATTTTCTGCGCCGCCATTTTGCCGCCCTGGCGAGCGACCGATGGGTGCCATGTCCCCGTGCCAGTCCCCTCGATCCTCGCTGCGGTGCCGCCGCTCGCCAGAATTTTCCATAGCGTCGGGTCACCTTCCCTGGTCGACGAAAAAATGATGCTTGTTCCGTCTTCGGACCATGCCGGTGGTCCCATGATCGCCGCTCGATCGTAGGTCAGCAGCCGCGCTGCCCCGCCATTCGCAGGCATCACAAAAATTTCTTCTGGAAATCCGGCGCCGCTCGTGCGCACAAACGCCATCTGCGTTCCGTCCGGCGAAAACGACGGACCCCAATCGCGGTCTTGTCCCTGCGGCTCGCTCAGCGGCCGCACCGACGAATCGTTCACGGACACTAGAAAGATTTGCGCTCCGCCCTTTGGCGAATCGCCTGAAAACGCGATGAAATTTCCATCTGCGGTCCACGCCAGCTCACCGCGTTTCTTTCGCGGGTCTTCGTGCGAAATCTTTCGCGGTGCTCCACCGCGGGCTTCTACCACATAAATTCCGTATTCGTCTGTCGCAATCCGTGAAAACGCGATCATCTTGCCATCCGGCGACCACGCTGGGCAGCAGTCGCCCGGATGCTGCGTTAATTGCGTCAGCGCCTTTCCGTAACTACTCGTCACGAAAATTCCCGCCGCTGCCGGCGCATAGCTATTTCTTCGAAACGCCACCATTTTGCCGTCCGGCGAAATCGCCGGATCGCTCGCCGGGTCTGGCACGAGCGTTAGCGTGTTTGAGAGCGCCCTCGCTTCGCCGAGTCTCTCCCGCCCCTCTTTGATTTCCGCTCCTCGACTTTCCCACCACCGATGAACGATGAGCGTACTGCCCGCCAGCACGGCGGTAACAAATACCCACGCCGCCAGACGTCTACGCGTGCTCACCCGTGCCTTTTGCCCCGTAAACGTGTGCACCGTGGATGCCGTTTGCGCTAGCGCTATCACCGGGGTTGCTGGTGGTACAACCTCGGGGTTTACCGGAACCATAGTCAGTTTCACTTCACTGACGGCATTTTCGATCGTGCCAATAAACCGGTATCCCCTCCTCGGCAACGTCTCGATGTATTTCGGTTCCTCGGCTGAATCCGACAGCGTCTCCCTCAACTTATTCACTGCCGCGTTCAGCCCATGGTTGAAGTCCACAAACGTATCCGCGGTCCAGATCTCCTTCTGCAGTTCTTCCCGGGAGACCATCTGTCCAGGGCGATTCAGCAGCAGTGCCAGAATCTCAAAGGGCTGCCCACCCAACTTTAGCTTCACCCCATTTTTCCAGAGCTCATGTGTCTCCAGATCCGCTTCGAACGGACCGAACCGCACTCGCTGGGGATAAATTGAGGTCATCGCGGACACGCGTCTCGCGCAGATTCTATCACTCCTGCTCCTCATGACAAGATATCACCGTTATTTTTCCAAGCCTAAGCTCTTGCTTTTCATTTGCTTGCACGATGAGCATGGTTGTACTCGCCCTTGACCCCCAATCAACCCGTTTTCCATTGAGGTAGTTTCTCGCTCCACGCACTCTGACCGCGTAATCGCTGTGGACCGCATGAGTTAAAGACGACACAGCCCCTAAGGAGTTCCATGAACCGCTTCAATCGCTTTGTGTCACTCAACTTTGCCGCGTTCCTGACCCTGTCGGCTGCCGGTGCCTTCGCCGCTTCCGGCGAAGCCGCCGGTGCTCCTAAAGGTCTCCCTAAAGACGATGCCGCAAAGCACGGCACCCTGAGGGATGTTTCGAGCCAACCCGCTGTTAACTCCGGCGCCTGTTTCTTCGCCGCTGACAAAGGTAAGTCCCTGGTGCAAGGCTCTTGCGACGTTCGCGCTCTCCAGGTCGCCGCAAAGGAGGGCCAGGTCTACGCCCAAAACCAGCTCGGCCTGGTCTCCGCCCTGGTGGTCGCGCAGGGAACAGACATTCGCCAGGCTCGCAGTTGGTTTGAAAAAGCCGCCCGCCACGGCTTTGCCCCCGCCCAAGTCAATCTGGCGGTGACCTACATGAACGGTTGGGGAGTTTCACAGAACTACGGCGCCGCCCTCAACTGGCTCAACGCTGCCGCAAAACAGGGTCACCCGAGCGCCTATGCCAATCTCGGGATCCTCTATATGAACGGTTGGGGCGTTCGCCGCGATTACGCCGAAGCCTTCAAGGATCTCGAAATTGCCGCGAACGCGGGCGACGCGGGAGCACAGTCCAACCTCGGCTATCTCTATGACGGCGGCCTCGGCGTTGTGCAGAACTATTCCGCCGCAGCGCGCTGGTATCAACTCGCCGCGGAAAACGGCAACGCCCTTGGCCAGAACAATCTAGCCGACCTGTACCTCCGCGGCCAAGGCATTCGCCAAAGCTATCCACAAGCCTTCTATTGGTTTCAGAAATCCGCTCAGCAAGGGCACACCGGGGCCCGCATCAAGCTCGGCTTCCTGCTGATGAATGGCCTCGGTACCGCGAAGGATTCATCTGCGGCCTATGCGTGGATTCTTTCCGCGTCCCAAGCTGGCGATCATCGTGGTGACGACTATCTCATCGAGCTGCAACGTGATCTCGACCAGCCACATCTTGCGCAGGCCACGCAGCAAGCGCGTTCGCTTGAACGGAACGCCGCGCAACGCAACGTTCTAGTCAGCTTGGTCCCGTGAACGATTGAATTCACCTACGCTGAGGGCTGGGTAGTCAGTACTGGCAATCCCGCGGCTTCCCAGCCCACAATCCCGCCGGCAATTTCACTTACCCGATCGAATCCGTTGCGTTCGAGCAAACTTGCCGCAATCGACGACCTGTAACCTCCCGCACAGTAGACCAGCAACGAACGATCCTTCGGCAACGCGTCCAATTTTTCCGCGAGGTGATTTAGCGGAATGCTCAGACTTCCTGCGATGTACTTCTGTTCGCGTTCTCGCGCCGCGCGAACATCGATGGCTAACGGCGCGTTCTCCGACAATAGCAACTCCGACGCAAAGGGTGCACTCAGTCTTTCGGTCGTAACTGTCAGTTCCGGCCGTGATTCCAGGCTGCGTAATCCATCCTTCAAATATCCGGCCACGTGATCGAACCCGATGCGCCCAAGCCGGACAGCCGCCTCACTCTCACGGCCCGGGTCCGAGATAATTACGATTGGATGCGTTCGATCGAGTACGGTTCCGGCCCACGTTGCGTATTGGCCGCCCAGTCCAATGTTGATACTGCCTGCCAAATGCGCTGCCGCAAATTCCGTGGCATCACGCGTGTCCAAAATCTGCGCGCCATTTCCTTGCATTCCTAACAAGGTCTCAAGCGTCAGCGGGTTCATCTCCCGCGCCAGCGCCTGGTCCAGCGTAGGCCGCTCCTCGCTGTTCAGTACTGCGTCGTAGGTGAAGTACGCCGGAGCCTCCGGCTGATCGGCCGTCACCACTTGCACGAACGCCTCTTTGCTCATTGGCTGCAGCGCGTAGTTTGACCGCCGCTGCTCTCCGAGCGTCGAAACTGTCTCCTTGCTCAGGGCCTTTCCGCATAGCGACCCTGCTCCGTGCGCTGGGTACACCAGACTCTCGTCCGGAAGCGCCAGCAGTTTCGTGTGCAGCGAATCGAACAGCATGCTCCCAAGTTCTTTTGCCGACCAGCCCAGCGCCACGCGCAAATCGGGCCGCCCGACGTCTCCGATAAACAAAGTGTCGCCGGTCAACACCGCGTACGGGTTCCTGTCGCTGGCGTTCAAATCGTAGACGACGATGGAAATCGACTCGGGCGTGTGCCCCGGCGTCTCCAGCGCTTTCAGCCGCACTCTCCCGAATTCAACAATCGCGCCATCGTGAAGCGGAGTGAAGGCATACCTAGCCTTCGCCTTTGCCCCGAGATAAATCGTCGCGCCCGCGCGATCCCGCAGCTCCAAATGACCCGCGACAAAATCGGCGTGCAGATGCGTCAGAAAAACGTGCTGAATTTTGAGTTTATGATCGGAAGCAAACGCAATGTATTGGTCAGTGTCGCGCTGCGGATCAACCACCGCCGCCGTGCCCGTCTCCTCCTCCCCAATCATGTAGGAAGCATGAGCAAGGCACGACAGATAGAACTGTTTGAAAATCACGCTGTACAACCTCTCTCACAGTCGGCGAGTCGACTGTTCCTGATTCTGGACCACTCGGGCGGGTGCCCACTCTCGATTTTGGAGGGTGGGTCTTCGCTTCACTTCGGTTGTGGAACGATGCGTAGATACGGCCGCGGCGCTTTCCAGCCATTCGGATATTTCTGCTTGGCTTCTTCTTCGGTAACCGACGGAAGGATGATCACGTCGTCACCGTTTTTCCAGTTCACTGGTGTGGCCACCTTATGCTTGGCGGTGAGCTGCATCGAATCCACCACCCGCAAAACTTCATCGAAGTTCCGGCCAGTGCTCATCGGGTAACTGAGCATCAATTTAATTTTCTTGTCTGGTCCCACCACGAATACCGTGCGCACTGTTGCATTGTTCACTGCCGTGCGGCCCTCGCACGTTTCGCCCGCTTCCGCAGGAAGCATGTCATACAACTTGGCTACCTTAAGTTCCGGATCGCCAATCATCGGGTACTTCACCTTATGACCCTGCGTCTCTTCAATGTCCGCCGCCCACTTGCTGTGACTGCTGACTGGATCGACGCTCAGCCCGATGATCTTGCAATTGCGTTTTTCAAATTCCGGCTGCAACCCGGCCATGTAACCCAGCTCGGTTGTGCACACCGGCGTAAAGTCCTTTGGGTGCGAAAACAAAATGGCCCAGCCATCCCCGATCCATTCATGGAAATTGATGGTGCCCTGTGAAGTTTCCGCGGTGAAATTCGGAGCCTCGTCGTTGATACGCAGCATGGTTCGCCTCCTGATGGCGTCTTTCTTAGGACCCAGCTCCCTGAAACCTTCGTTCCGGTAGTCCAAGCCGCGAACAGTGTACCAAGAATCCGGTGGCCTTGACCCTGCCAGTCAGGCCCGCGCTTCTCACAACAATTCCGTGCAAGCCGATCTTCACCAATTCCGGTAAACTCGCTCTTCTGGAGGAGCAGCCGATGAAGTTCGCAAAAATCGTTTTCTGGCTCGCAGCCATCTCGGGTCTTCTAACGATCACTCCTCTCTACTTCATCTTCGATCTCATCGGCGAAAAAGATCCGCCGCCCATCACCCATCCTGCTTTCTTTTATGGTTTCGCGGGCGTCGCGCTCGTCTGGCAAATTGCTTTCGTCCTCATCGCCAGAGATCCCGTGCGTTTTCGCCCCATCATGATTCCCGGCATCCTTGAAAAACTCGTCTATTCCATTCCTGTGATTATTTTGGTTCTCCAAAAACGCACGCGTCCCGCGGACCTGACCTTCGCCGCCATCGACCTCTCACTCGGAATTCTCTTCGTGATTGCTTACCTCCGCACTCCACGCGTGCTTCCCGATTAACCGCAAATAGCCGCAATGATCGACCCGCAAGGAAACATCTGCGGCCTGTGGCAGCAAGAAGTCAGCGCATGATCGCTCTTGTACCTGCGCCGCTTTCGCCTGTGCGGCCATTTTGCCTTTTTGGACAACCCAAACTTTAGTCCTATTCACCCTCACGCCGTTACTTTTTAACTTTTTGTGAGGGAGGACCGAATAGCCATGAAACTTCGCACACTCGCGGTCTGCCTGCTCTTCGCGGGCGTCTGCTCAGCAAGGGAACACGACTATCAAAAGGGTACTTTGCTCCGCATGGATTCCAGCTCATGCGGCACGCAGGAAAAGGGCTCGAAAACAGTTGCCGGCGAAATTTTCGGCACAGATGGCCAGCACAAGCAAACACAGGAGATGCTCTGCCAGGAATATGTTCTTCAATCAGACCACGTGATTTATCGCATCCGTCCAAAGGACGAAAAGCATCCTGTCCTGCTGCCCATTGGGGAAACCGCGCAATTCCGCATCAGCAAGGATAAGCTGATCCTGCGCGTCCCGGAATCAGACGGCAAGGAGCGCGAATACATCGTCGTGTCCATGACCCCGCGCGAAAAAACAGAAACCCCAGCGCAATCCGCCAGCAAGAACTAGCGTTTTGCGTTGTGTCAATGTTTGCCGTTCCGCTTGTAGGGCCCGATTTATCGGGCCCTCTTTGTCTGCAGAGCAGCGGCGTCTTGACGTCGCTGTTCTGAACTCTCGAGAATCCATGCGGTCGCTTGAGACAGCGCGGAATTATCCTAGACTCTCCGCCTGCACTCGAGCAACGCCGTGCGTCTTGTGAGGTTTTTCCGCGGCATAGCGATAAGGCCCAAGCCGCGTCATTAACCACGCCGCCAGCAACATCGCCGCAAAAAATCCTGCCAGCGGCACGGTATACGCCTTGGTGGAATCGAACCCAGCTCCCATCAGCAACGTTCCAAGCGCGCCCGCGAGTACAAACGCTCCAAACGCATAGCCATACGCAGTTCCAAACGCTTTCAACCCGAAATAGCGGCTCAGCGAGTACGCGATGATGTCCCCCTCGGCTCCCATTCCGAGCCCGACCAGAAATGCTGCGACAAGCGCAGCTTTGCCGCCAGCTCCGAACATCAGCAAGCCGATTCCGACCGATGCTCCGCAGAAAAAGAAAACTGCAAGCCGGGGAGCAAAAAATCGATCGAGCAAGTAACCAGTTCCGACTCTCCCAATCAGCAGCGCAATCCCCCCAATTGAACTCGCCATCGCCGCGCCTTGCGCGCTGACACCACGGTCCGTCAGCAGTGCCGGCATGTGCAGCACGCAAGCGTGCACGCTTGCACCTGCCAGAAAGAATGACGAGATCAACAGCCAGAATGTTGAACTGTGCCACGTCTCGCGCCAGCTCAACCCTTCTTCGGCACTTCGCTCTGGCGCCGCACCTCGCGCCATTCCTTCTGCCGCAGGGATTCCGTCCGGCTGCAGGCCTTTCTCTTTGGGGTCGCCTCTTAAGAAGACGGCCGCGATCGGCAGCGCAACAAGCAAAACGACCGAACCACAAAGTGCATAAGTGATCCGCCAGCCGAACACCGCGATGAGCCGCTGTATTGCTACGGGCATTGCAATCGCGCCCAGCCCCATGCCCAGCATCATGAATCCAAGTGCTACTCCCCGGTGGCGATTGAACCAGTGCGAAACAACTACGCTGTGAGCAACTGGCGAAGTGCAGCCTGCCACCACGCCTAGCGCAGCGAAAAAAACGTAGAAGAATCCGATCTCCGCGCCCAGCATTTTGCTGGAAACCAAAATCAGCCCGAAAATTGCCGTCCCCGGCAGAATGACGTTTCGCGCACCGAAGCGGTCAATCAACCGCCCGGTGAACGGCGCGCACACAGCAGCAGTCAAGTTTTGCAAAGTGAATGCGAATGAGATAGCAGCTCGCCCCGCATGAAAGTCTTGGCTGAGCGGCTTGAAAAACACTCCGAAAGAAAAGACTACAATAGGCCCGGCTCCGAGGCACAGAGCCAGCGCAGCCGTTGCCACTACCCACCAGCCGTAAAACACTCGCGTACGCTGATTTGTCAGACTGACTCCGCAGATTTGAGACGGACGAGACGAATTCCTTTGCGCCATCCTATCTCAGCCCCGCGGCCAACTCCAGCACGGTTCGATCATATATCCATGCGGCCAGGGCTGACAAAAAGTGCCTGTACCCTTGGCCAGCTGTTCAATCTAAAGCACATACTGTCGTACTAGACCGCTTTCCCTATTGCCCATAATACTTTCCTTTCGTAAACTACGTCTCATCCTGAGAGGCAGTGTATCGTTCCCGAACATCTGCTTTCCGGATTTGGCACTTAAGTCTCTTGTTTTGAGTCGGCTTCCTTTGGCTCTCAAGGTGCCTAAGTAAGACTGCAGGGATTTGCGGGCGCCATCTGCAAGTTGTGTTTTGTTGCGGATGTGAGCGAGTAAGCAAAGTCTCTTGCAAATTTTTTGAGTCAGAGGCAAACACCGCATGTCACAAACTCACCGGCTTGGAAAAACATCTCTCGCACTTTTCCTTGCCACGTGTTGCGTTTGCCCGGCTCCATCCGAGGCTGCTACGCCTGCCGCAAAGCCGCGCCCTACGCGAACCTCGCGCCATCATCGGTACGTCCCGCGCGAAAAGGGCGTTGATCCCACGCTGGGAGACATTGCCACGAACGACGATCCCATCGTTCGCGCAGCTGCCATCGAAGCTCTCGGCCGCTACAACGGTTCCGTCGTCGCCGTCGATCCCAACACCGGTCGAATTCTAACTGTGGTCAATCAGAGGCTTGCTTACTCCGATGGTGCGATTCCATGCTCCACCATCAAGCCCACGATTGCTCTCGCTGCACTCGAAGAAAACGTAATCACACGCGACACCATGCTCAAAGTCGGCCGCCGCAAGTACATGAATCTCACCGACGCCATGGCCCATTCCAACAATCAATTCTTTGAAGAGCTGGGCCGCCGCATGGGTTTCGACACTGTTTCCCGCTACGGCCGCCTGCTCGGTTTGGGCGAACTCGCCGGATACAATTTGCAGGACGAGCATCCTGGTGCGTTCCCGATGGCTCCGCCTGCAAAAGGCGGCGTCGCCCGCATGTCCAGTTTTGGAGAAGGAATTCAGATGACGCCGTTCCAGTTGGCGTCCCTGGCCGCGGCTTTCGCCAACGGTGGCACTCTCTACTACTTGCAATATCCCGAAGCCGGACAGGAAATCAGCGCCTTCGTTCCCCGTATCAAGCGTGAACTAAATATCGGCCCGCTGCTTCCTGAATTGCGCGAAGGAATGCTGGCCGCCGTTCTCTACGGCACCGGGAAGCGCAGCTTCGACGCCGGGGGCGACGAAATGCCCGCCGGGAAAACCGGCACCTGCTCCGATCAGCTTTCTCACGTCGGCTGGTTTCTCACGTATGCCGACGAAGCGCATCCCAAAATCGCCCTCGCCGTTTTGATTCGCGGCAACAGTTCGCGTATCAAAGGACCGCTCGCCGCAGGCGTGGCTGGCCATATCTATCGCCGCCTCCGCGAACAAAACTATTTCGTGCAAACCGGCAATCTCAAGATCGTTAGCTCGCTCTCCTCCGGCCAGTAGATCCGTCGACCATCCACCAGCGATTTCTTTGCCCGATTTCTTTTGCCATGGTTCCGCGCGCGCGCCTGCGCAGACAGGCCGAAGCGAGGAATACCTCTTCCAGCCTAGCGTTCAACTTTTTCTGATGGAAGGCCGTCGTTCAGTAAATGACTGGCAGTTTCGCGAAGTCCGGGGCCGCTTCTTCAGTCACGCGCAAAACCAGCAGCGTGCGATCATCATGCGGAGGAATGCCAACGCCGCTGAATTCGTCTGTGGCGCGAAGAATCGCTCCGGAAATATTTTCGACGCAGGTCTTTGCGGGAAGGGAACTGAGCAGGGCGGAAAGCCTCGCAAAGCCGAACTCTTCTTTCTTCGCATTTTCGGATTCCAATATTCCGTCCGAAGCAAAAATTACGGCATCGTCGGTCTGCAGATCGAGCGTGGTGACGGAATAATCCACTTCAGGGAAAAGTCCGAGAGGAATGCCGTCCACGGGAATTTGGATGATCTTCCCGTCGCGCAGCAACAGCGGATGTGTTCCGCCGGCATTTGCAATCGTCAGCGTTCGGTCCGAAGCGTCGTAAACCGAAAATGTCAGCGCGATGAAACGTGCTTCGAGCCGCGCCGCATGCAAGCGCCTGTTCAGTATCGCCAGCATGTCCGCGGGAGCCAGTGTGTGCTCGACGGTATGTTCGCGAAGCATGCCGATGGCGAGTGAGCCATAAAGCGCCGCAGCCGTCCCTTTGCCGGAGACGTCACCAAGCGCCAGCCCCAGCCGCCCTTCGCCATAAGGCAGGAAGTCGTAGAAGTCGCCGCCCAATTCGCGCGCAGGGACATACGCGGCGGTTATATCGAGGCCCGGCACTTCGCGGGCTCCGCGCGGCAGCAGTTGCAATTGAATTTCGCGCGCCGTATCCAGATCGTCCTGCAAACGAAGTTGATTCTCGCGTGCGTCCTGGTAAAGGCGCGAGTTTTCAAGCGCGATTGCAATAAATGACCCCAATGCCATTAGCATGCGTTCGTGTTGTGCGGTGAACGCGGCATAGCGCTTACTCTCGAGATCCAGCACGCCAATGAGGCGGTCCTGAAGGAGAAGTGGAATCACAAGCTCCGAGCTGACCACTTCGCAGGTGTCGCAAGGGATGTAGCGAGGGTCCAAGCGAACGTCATCGAGACGAATCGGTTTGCGCGAAGCAGCGGCGTGCCCGGTGATTCCCTGATTCAGCTGAATGCGGAATCTTGAAGGAATGGAGCTTTCATAGTGCATTGCGAATACGCCTTCGAGAAGCTGCGTCTTTTCGTTCCACAGCATCACCGTGAAGACGTCATAGTTGACGATTTTTTTTACGCGCTCGGCGATACGGCCAAGCAGTTCTTCGCGATCGAGAATGGAAGTGAGTTCGCGGCTTACGTCGTAAAGCAGGCCAAGCGTTTTCGCCTGCTCCGGAAAAGCGGCAAGCAGCGACTGCGGAACGGGATCAGCTTCCCCTTGAGGAGGAAGAGCCGCGAGTTGAGAAAGCTCGTCCATGGTAGATAACGTGGAACCTGGCCAAGACATAGAATGCCCTATTCGTCTTTGATTCGCGAGAACCGAATTGGTTGTTTTAGAGTGTGGCCGCTCTTCGCCGACTTCCGGGTCCACTTCCAGAGGAGGCAAACCCACAAATTCTTCCAGCAGAGTGCGTGCGTTTGGGACGCGAAGAAGTTCGCGCTCAAATTTTTTCGTAAGTAGTCAGCCGAATCTCGTGTTTGAACGGCATCACGGTGGACTCTGCAACTTTTCGAGCCGAAGCGGCCGCCCTTTGGCTCTAGCGGCGCGCGTGTTACCGATAACCGGCCAACCGTTCCTAGTGCACCCAGTCGAGCGCGTAGATTTCTTCGCTACCGGTGTCTCGCAAGACCAGGGGGGAGTCATCCTCCGTGAGACCAATCCACTTCCCCGCGATGCTCCATCCCAGGCGCTGGCGGCTCAGGCTCATGACCAACTCCAGTTTCCGGTCGTTGATCCGAACGCGGTACACGGCTGGCTCGGCGATATAGGGGTTGTTAAAGTAAATGTAACTCCCATCGTGGGACCAGTTCGGGAAAGCCGCAGGACTGCTTACCAATTCTGCCCACTTGTGATTACTGAAGTCGAACAGCATCAGTTTCGGAGAATCTAGTGACATCGCCAAGATGTAGCGGCCGCACGGTGACCAATGGGGAGAGTACAAACCCTCAGAACCAGAAAGCGTTGAGACTTGGCGTGTCTTAAGATCGAGCATGTGGATGGCGGTGGAACCCGGAGCGCCACCTTCGAGCCATGGCACGCCTCCGAACACCAGCGAGTTTTGGTCCGGTGACCAGTTCGGGTCAGTCTCGTAGTGATTCCCTGACGTGAGCTGCTCAGGGCTACCTCCGTCTGCCGCAACCACGTGGATTTTGCTCGGTCTTCCAGGAATCAAGGCCGCAAAAGCAATTCGTTTCCCATCGGGAGACCAGCGAGGTAGGAAAGCTTGCGTCGGAAGTGAACTAAGCTGTAGCCGCTGGCTACCGTCCACCCTGCTTCGCCACAACACCCCTTGTGGATAGGAAACATAAGTAACCCACTCGCCGTCCTTGGAAACGTCCACATCCTGCGCAGAGATTCCCCCCAAATAGGGCACGAACTGCCCTGACTTCCGTTCGAAGCGCACCAACTCGCCACGCCGCTGCTCGCCGATCACAAATAGTCTTTTGCCGTCAACGCTTGAAACTGGCGACCGGAAGTCCATCGGTCCCGCCGTCAACTGTACAGGTTTGCCGTTCCCCTTCCCGAAGAGATCGGTTCTCTCTCGTAGCGCCCAGATGTCAGTGCTCCAGTTAAAGCTGGACTGAAAAACGTAGTATTCCCCATCCGGGGACCAATTGCCGCAGCAGTGGACACCCTTCCAACCGGGAAGCAAAGCGTGGGGCCGACCTCCGTCGGCTGATATCTCCTCAATGGAAGTCCATCCACCGGGATTGCCTACGGTGAATCGTAAGATGCTGCCACGGGGCGACCAACGGGGCCACCTTACCTGACCGGACGCGGCGACGAGTTTTCGGGTCTCTGTACCGTCAGCATTGCACAGGTACAACTCGTGGCCTTTCGCGTATGCGATCCTTTGTCCGTTCGGCGACCATGCCGCGTCGCGCCCCACCACGTCACCCAGGCGACGATGTACTCCGCCGAGCGCCGGCAGAACCCAGAGAGGCATTTCCGATTCCCCGGCAACGAAGGTTTGTAGCAACAGGTCAGAACGATTCGAAGCGATATCGGCCAGTTCAATGTTCTGTTCGAAGGGCGTGGGCACAGGGGAGGTCTCCCCGCCGGAGGCGGATGCCTGATTGAGCGTCGACCGCATTCCGCTATTTGCCGCCTCAGCGAAATAGAGCCTTAAACCGTCGGTGACGATAACGGGAAACGCATCGAAGCGGAAGCTTTTGGCACGGCCGTCATTTGTAATCCGGATGTAGCCCGACACCTTGGGCTGCATCAATGGTCGCGTTAGCCAGTAAGAGAGAGCGGCGATCACGATGATCGCTGCAACACTCAGACCGAGTACCCAGTGGCTTCGCAGAGGCGGTTGGCGAACCGCCTCTCCAGCATTAGGCTGCTGTTGTAGGCGCACCCTTTGTGAGTCCCCTTGCAGGGCGGGCACAAGGCCCGCCCCGACGACTACCGGCGCGACGAATCGATATCCTCTCCGCGGCAGCGTCTCAACGAACCTCGGGTTTTCCGCCGCGTCGCCGAGTACCTCGCGAATCTTGTTGATGGCTGTGTTTAAGTTGTGATCGACGTCGACAAAAGTGTCCGGCCACAGGCGCTTCTGCAACTCTTCCCGAGTCACGACTTCGCGGGGGCGCTCCAGCAGGATGGTCAAGACTTGGAAAGGTTGGCCGGCAAGTTTTAGCTTCGAACCATTTTTGCGCAGTTCTCCCGCGCGAAGGTCAACCTCGAAAACGCCGAAACGAACGACCGCGGACGTGGTGGCTGGTTCTGCCACAGGCATGGGGCCTCAAGTGGCGTCAGTCTAGCACCGTTCCCCGATTAAACAAGTGTCTAGCGTAGTTACC
>QHYO01000146.1 GCA_003224135.1 Acidobacteriota bacterium
ATTATGTCTGGCGCTACGATCGGATCAATGGCCGCAAGGATGGCTGATGCTACTGCTCGTAGTTCTCGACTACGTTGGCAGCACGTACTTTCGCCTTGTTAGGGTCATTCCCAAATTCGCGCAGTGCCCGGCGCTGGCGCAAGAGATCCCAGTATTGGTCCAGCTCGACTTTCAACTCGCTCAAGCGACGCCGGTCATCGTCTGTCAATTCGCTCCGCCCATACAGGCGTTCCTCCTCCTTCACCAAGCTGTCAATGTGATTGAGTACAGATTGATCTTTTTTCTCGATGGCCACGGAAGTTCCTTTCTGATGACTGCTCGCATCGCCCTGGCGCCATCACAGGCTCAAAGGCGAAGGACAAGAGTTAGATGCACACATCCGATCGTTAAGGCAGAAGAAATATCCGCGTTCCCGATTTAGTCCTAAGGCCGCGGTCAAAATATCTCTAAAGCAGGAGGATTCAGTCACAACGCTGTCATTCGGCCCGATCGTCCGCCTGGAAATAATCCCGGCCGTACCGCTAGGACAACTGAAGCATCGAATGAAATGGCCGCTTCCGGAACGGTTGGTCTCCAAGCGGCGGAATTGAGGCATTCATGCCAGATCGTCCCCGTCTTGCCAGTACACCTCTTTCTATTCTGGACCTGGCGCACTTACGGCAGGGAGGAACGGCTGAGGAAGCGTTCCACAACTCGCGCGTCCTGGCGCAGCACGCGGAATCCCTGGGCTACAAGCGATTTTGGCTGGCTGAACACCATAATATTCACGGCGTGGCGTGCTCGGCGACTTCCGTGTTGATCGGTAACATCGCTAATGCAACCTCGAAAATCCGTGTGGGCTCTGGCGGCATCATGCTGCCGAATCATGCGCCGCTGGTCATTGCAGAACAGTTCGGCACGCTCGAATCGCTCTTTCCTGGCCGCATCGACTTGGGCCTCGGCCGCGCACCCGGGGGTGACTCCGCAGCCGCTCGGGCGCTCCGCCGTTCTCTTCATGCTACAGGCGAGACGATTTCCCCGAACTTGTGGACGAGTTGCGCCGCTATCTCGGCAACCACAACCTTCGCAGCGCGTGCATGCGTATCCTGGGGAAGGCACGAACGTTCCGATATGGCTTCTCGGATCGAGTGACTTCAGTGCCCGTCTCGCCGGAAAACTCGGATTGCCATTTGCGTTTGCTGCCCATTTTCAGCCCGGGCCCCTGCTGCCAGCCCTTCAGATCTATCGCGCGTCGTTTCGGCCTTCACAGGTCTTGGATCGGCCATACGCCATGGTTGGCGTCCCGATCCTGGTTGCGGATTCTGACGAGCAGGCACAATTTCTGGCCACAACCCCGATTCAAATGTTTCTGAATTTGATCCGCGGCGTTCCCGGGCCTCTGCCGCCTCCAACAAGGAGCCTCGATTGGACTGAGGAAGAGCGCGAAATGGTGACCGCAAAATTTGGAGCGGCGATTTTCGGCGGTCCCGAACATGTCGTCGCGCGCTTGAACACTTTTCTGGAAGAGACGCAAGCAGATGAGTTGATGGTGGTGGCGAACACTTACAAGTTCGAGGATCGGCTCCGCTCCTATGAACTTCTCTCCAATCTCGCAAAGCAAGTGCGAGAAGAGCCGCAGATCGTCAAGACGGTTGAGGTCTAGGTAGTTGAGCGGATAGGGATCGAATCACCTTCAGGCTCGGCGAGTCAGTGCAAGGATCGGCAAGAAGATCACTTGGGGCATACGGTCCCAGACGCCCAGCATCCGGCGGACTGTCGTGATTCCAACCCAGGCTGAGGAAGGCGGACGAATTTTGGCCTTCTCGCGACTTTCGATCATGGAATACGCGTGGCTTGGCGTAAAGCGCGCGCAGGCGCTTATGGGCCTTCTGTTCGACGGTCACACGGCTCGCGGGGCTATTTGCTGCACCGCCCCTTCCCTGCTGTAGAAGCGGTTGTCACAAGCCACGCAACGATAAGGGCGGATTTGCAAGGCACGCAGGACGTATCGCTCCACGATTCCGCGCCGATGAGATCGGTAGACTTCCTGGCCTCGACAACGCGGGCAGGCTTTCCGACTATATTGCATTAATTCCATGAATGGGCTTATCCCGCGCCAGCCCAAGGGGAAGCACTAACAATCAGAGCACAGACATGCCGTTGCAGCTTGGCGCTTTCCTGGACCGAATTTCCGAGGACACCAGCGGGTCGACTTTCCATTGAGATTGAGGGCATGGCAAAACCTCTTAGGTGTGGAAACTGGATATGTTCGATGAACACCATGCGCTCGTCAATACGGCTCTTCGTGTAGAACTTGCAACGGACTCTCAGCGGCGGCACCAGCTTGGTGCGTCCATGATGTAGTCGGATGCAATCCGAGTTTCTCTACATTTTCCCCTAGTATTTTTGGGCTGCCCTGTCAATTTTTGAGGGCTGACCGTAGCCGGATAGGCTGAAAAGCCAAGATTATCGTCCACCACCTTGTACGTGAAAGGAAGCGGGCCGGCCGGTCCGCTCCGTGAACATTGCGTGCTAATTCAAGGTTTACATCCGGCTCTGGAGGCCCTGGAATTAGAGAAAAACTGGGTTGCATTTTCGACGAGGCGGCAACTGCCGATGGGAACTCGCCGGGATCAGCCCCGCCGTAATCCGCCAGCAAATGTCCACACTTCTCTAGCGATTCCGGCTTGGTGCACGGGAGAGATTCCACTCGAGCAAGTCCACACCGAATTCTCCAAGATGTCTGGGCCCAAAATCGAGTTATTGGCAAAAAATGGAAAATGAGGTAACGGCGTTTTAGAATTGCGGCGGCCTCGTTTTGTAAAATGAAAGTTACGGTCACGGACAACTTGCTACTCGGATCGGGGCGGCCCGATAGTGCTTTGCAATTTTTGAAACTCCTGCATCTCGTGTTGAGCTTGCGCGGTCTTGCCCTGTTTGCGATATAAGCCGGCGAGCCCGAAATGCGACTGCGCGGCGATCGAAGTGTCTTTCTCCAGTTCGACAACTTTCAACCAGGATTGCTCGGCAGTGGCGTTGTCGCCAGCGAGTGCGGCCGCTTTGCCCAGGGAGTAGAGAGTCTCCGGCATTTCTGGTTTTAGTTCGTTGGCGCGTTTGAGCTCGACCAGTGCGTCACGCGATTTCCCCTGCTGCAGCAGTGCTGCGCCCAGGCGATAGGCGGCTTCGGCACTGCCTGGCCGGAGTTTAGCCTCCGCGCGAAATTCGGTTTCCGCTTTTGGCCATTGCGCGGAGTTTGCATACACCTGGCCCAATTCCAGATGGAGGCTGGGGAGATCGGGCCGCAGGCGTAACGCTTCCAAGTATTCTTTTTCGGCTTGCGGCATCTGTCGTAGAACAAAATAATTTTCCGCGAGAGCCTGGTGCGCACGCGCGGAATCGGGATGCGTAGCGAGCAAAGTATCGATGGACTTCTTCGAGAGCAGCCCGCTGGCGTGGCCCAGGTAATACTGCAAATCGGGGTCGTTGGGACGGTTCGAAAAGGCCGCGCTGAAGCTGGCGACTGCTTCGTTCAGCTGGCCGGTTTCGATCTGTGCAACTCCCAAGGCATCCAGTGCGCCTACACGCTGAAGATGCGGAATAGCTTCGGCGGCATAACCTTGCTCCAGCAGCGCATAACCCAAAAATTGGTGAGCGACCACGAGATCGGAACTGATTTCAAGAGCGCGTTTAAGAGGCGTGATGGCTACTCCATAATCGCCCTTTTCCATGTAAGCGGCGCCGAGATTGACGAATGCGTCGGCCAGCGTTGGGTCAAGCTCGGTTGCTTTGCGAAATTCCACGATTTCCGTTTCAACTTGATGCTGCTTGCGTGCTTCAAGGCCCGCCTGAATGTGTTGCATCGCTTCAGACGATGGCGACTGCCCCGCCAGCCATGCCAGCAAGAAAAGACGAATCATGGATGCTCCGGCTCGCGGATTTCCAAGAATTGATCGGCGCGAACGCCATTGAGCGATTGCTTGGTGCCGGAAGGCCAGAGAATTTCAACTGTGGCTTTTTCGGCGGTACGCAAACCGAAGTGAAGCCGCTTGTCATTGGCCGAGACATAGCTGCCGGCAGAAGTTGCGAAACGAATTTGCCCGTTCACGCTCACGCGCGCGCCGTATCCATCGCGATTGCTGCGTGAGCCTCGCAACATAATCGAAAGCCAATGGCCGCCGCTGCCGCGGTTGAGGAGCAGCATGGGAGGACCGCCGAGAGTTGTCAGAACAACATCCATAAACCCATCGTTATTGATGTCACCGAATGCTGCGCCGCGTGCAGCAATAGGAGTCGTCGCGCCGGAATTGGCGCGTTCGAAATGGCCGCTATGATTCAGCGCGAGCAGTGGCAATTCCTTATATCGCAATGAAGCATCGATCTGCTGAACGTTATCGAGGACGTGGCTTTGCGCCACAAAAAGATCTTTCCAGCCGTCGTTGTCAAAGTCTTCGAGACCCACGCCCCAGCCAGAACTGCCAGAAGTAAGAGCGCCGAGGCCCGTCTCTAGGCTTTGATAGGTAAAAGCTCCTGCGCCGTCGTTGTGATACAAGCCGTAGAGTTCGCGAGGCAGAACGGTGACGATCACATCGGGGCGTCCATCATTATCATAATCCTGAAAGGCCGTTCCCATGCCGGAAAGACCTTTGCCGTCGGAGGTGAGCGCTGCGCCAGATTCCAAAGCACATTCGTTGAAGGTGCCGTCGCCATTGTTGTGGAAGAGATACTGCTGCATGCCGTCGTTCGAAACAAAAATGTCAGTGAAGCCGTCGCCATCATAATCGGCGAACGCAACGCCAAGAGCTCTTCCCTTTTTGGCGGTGAATCCTGCGCGCTCGCTGACGTCTTCGAACGTGCCATCGCCGCGATTCCGATAGAGGAGACAAGTGGTGGCCGGAAAAACACTGGGCGGACAATACGTGTGCCAGTCACCGCCACAAATTTTATTGTGATCGGCGTCCCACTCCATGTAGCGCGTCACAAATAAATCGAGAAGGCCATCATTGTTGTAATCGAAGAAGCCAGCGGAAACCGACCAGCCTCCTCCCGCGACGCCCGCTTTAGCGGTTACATCAGTGAATGTGCCATCGCCATTGTTGTGATACAGAACGTTCTTGCCATAACTCGTGACGAAGAGATCGGGATAGCCGTCATTGTCGTAGTCACCAACCGCGACACCCATTCCGTAATTGCCATTCCCGACGTTGGCCAGGCCGGCTGCCTGAGTGACATCCCTAAAGCTGCCATCGCGATTCTGGCGGTAGAGGCGATTCCAGTAGCGAGGATTTGCGCGATCGAAATTCTCCGGAACGTGAAGCGCTTCCGTGATGCGTCCACCGTTGACGAGAAAAATATCCAGGAGCCCGTCGTTGTTGTAATCGAACAGCGCAACGCCACCGGGCATTGTCTCGATCAGGAATTTCTTCGCTGTTGGAGAATTCTGGAGAATGAAATCGATTCCCCGCAGAGGCTTTACTTCAAAGATGGGAGCTGCAGCAGCCATTCCCGCCAGACTCAGAAGACTGCGCCGAGTAAACCTTCGAACCATGTAGTTGCCCGGCTCCCTACGCTGCTAGCGTGCAATTTAGAAGAAATTGGAGCGGAGATAAGCTAACACGAAGAGAAGGTCTGCGACCGGGACCGAATTACACTCGAGACAGGGCAGCCTGTGCACGAGAAAACAGAAACCTCAGGGCGGCGCACTTCCGGCACTGCCCTGAGGTTTCCTGCGTGTCCGTTAGAAGATGAGCTTTAGCCCGAACTGAACCAATCGAGGATTAGTTCCAGCCGCCGTGCTGCTTACAACGCCAAACGTGGACGACCCCACGCTCGTGTTGGGAGGAGCAAACTGTGTTCGGTTGAAGAGGTTGAAAAACTCGGTTCGGAATTCAAGTCCGATCTTCTCGTCGGGACCAAAACGAGTCCTCTTGAACAAGGAGAAGTCCCAGTTATTGACACCGGACGCGCGAAGGTTTGCATCGGTGCGTGACTCATTGCCGAAGGTGAAGTCCGCCGGTGACGTGAAGCAAGCGGTATTGAACCACTCATTCAGCTTGGCCGAACCACCGGAAGGCGCCGACTTGTTGCAGCCCGAGACGATGTTCGGGCGCGAACCAGCACCGAACAGCGTGGTGTAGTTGGCCGCGCCATTGGAAAACACCAGTGGGAAGCCGCTTTGGAAAATCGTTACACCGTCGATACCCCAGCCGCCGACGAGTTTATCCATAACACCGGTCGAGCCGGAGAGGTACTTTTTGCCGCGGCCGAAAGGAAGGTCGAGAACATAGCTGATCACCAGGCGCTGCGGCACGTCTTGAGAGGACAGCGAGCGCTCGCCCTTCAAATTGTTGAAGTCTTGAATGCTGCCGCTGCTGGCCTCAAGCCAGTTTGTCAGCGTATCCGCATTGCTGATCAACTTTGCGTTCGTATAAGCAACCAATAACGAACCAGCGCCCGCGAAGCGCCGCTCGACGGTCAGTTGCAGTGAGTGATAGGTACTGTCGTAATTGCCCTGACCGGCGAGCTTTAGCCCGGTGTACTGGGGATAGGGTCGGTCGAGCTGCCCGGCGGTGGTGGTCGGACCCGAAAGGGCGTAGGCGGTTCCAGTCGTTGCATCGAAGAAGGGATTTGGGACGGATTGCAATAGGGTTACGCCCGTTGCGTCACAGCGCTTACCTGTTGCCACAACCTGCGAGGCGCACTGCACCGCGGCCGAACTTAGGAAGCTGTCGCCAATTTGATCGACCTGCGAGTCGTAGAGTTCGAGGTGAGTGCCCTTAGAGCCGACATACGCCGCAGACACAAAGAAGCCACCAGGCAGATTTCGCTGGATGTTCAGATTCCACTGCTGTACGTACCCGGCCGGGTGATCGCCCTGGTCGGCGACCGTAAAGTTCTGAACCGTTTGCGTTGCGTATTGTTGCGTGCCAACGGTACCCAGCGTACGGCCGACGGGCGGCACGATCTCCGGCAAAAACGGCGTATTGATGGTGTTCACTGGTACAGTGCCGTTGATTGTTCCGGTGAAAGATGTCGTCGCGTCATTCACCAAGTCGTTGTTCGGGTTCAGACCGAAGGAGACGTAGTTTGGAATCCAAAAAATTCCGTAGCCGCCACGAATGACTGTCTGCTGGTTCAAGCTGTAGGCAAACCCCACCCTCGGAGAAACGTTGGTTTTGTCGAGAGGGATGTTCGTCCGTTTGCTGGGACTTACGAGGAACACGTCCCCACGAAGACCCGGTAAACCGAGCACATTGGTCAAGCCCGCCGAGGTTGCAGGATTCGCAAGCCAGCTTTGTGCATTGGGATCGAAATAGGATTGCCGGTCGAAACGCTCAGACCATGGCCCTTGTAAGTCGTATCGAATGCCCAGATTCAGAGTGAGTTTTTTCGTAAGATGGTAAGTGTCGTCTGCGTAGAACCCGCGATAGATTTGCTGGCCGGCGACCAATGCGGGCACAACCGCCTGACCAAAGAAATGGTTCTCCACGCTGCTGGGATTGTCGGCGAATCCAAGCAAGAAATCCGCGAAGCTGAAGCCCGAGAAGCAGGCCAAGCCGGAACCGCAGAAGGCGAACGAACCGCTCGCGACGTTGGTCTGTGCGTAGTTGTCGCGCCCGATCTCAAGCTGAAAGCCGAGCTTCAGCGTGTGACGTCCGCGCACCATCGTTACGCTCGGTGAAAAATTTATTTGCGTGTTGCGGTCCTGAATGAAACTCTGTCCCTGCGTACACATGATATTGTCTGCAAAATTGAAGACGCACGGAGTTGGTGGCGTCCTCGCAATCGACGGGACGGCATCGTTGTACTGCGCCGGCCAGCCGATGGTTGTGAGGTCAAAGCCGGAGTTGGTCGGAGCGCGATTGTACGCGAACCGGCTGAGGCTGGCGGTCACACTGACGATCGTCGTCGGGGTAACCGAATAGTTATATCCGAGAGCAGCAGCATTACTTTCATATTTTTCCGAGCAACGGTCCGCGCAGAGACCCGTTCCCAACGGATCGACGGGCAGGTCAAGGACATTCCAGTAAGAGTCGCGGAAGAAGATGCGCTGTTTGGTGCCAAAATTGTGGTCGAGTCGCCCCACGACCTGGTTTTGATTCCCTCCCCCGCTAGTGGCCGTTGTGTAATTGTTCGTGACGATCCCCGTGGTCGGATCGAGTGTGCCGGCAGTATTGGCCGCCGGGAAGTATTTCAGCAAAGCTAACGAAGTAGGATTGAGACGACCGGTAGGAATTTGGTTTCCAGAAAACGGAGTCGTGGGCCCGGTATAATTAGGGCAAGCCACAGCAGTGGACACCGTGCCGCCGCAGGGATCCATGACTGTGTTCTTTATCGCGGAGAAATCACCACCCAGCTCGGCATTTGTAGGTACGGTGGTGGTAAACGCCGTCCCAGTGCGCAGACGGAAACCTTCCCAGCTGAAAAACCAGAAAGTCTTGTCGCGGCCATCGTAAAGGTGAGGAATGTAGAGCGGACCGCCAGCATTTGCTCCGAACTGGTTCTGCGTGAATGGCGGCCGTTTCTGTCCCGCTTTGTTCAGGAAGAAGTCATTTGCGTCGAGAACTTTGTTGCGCAGGTACTCATAGGCTGCTCCATGGAGGCTGTTGGTACCGGATTTCGTGCTCAGGTTGATTACGCCTCCCGAGAATTTCCCCCAGTCGGCGCCAAGATTGCTGGTCTGCACTTTAAACTCTTGAATTGAATCTTGCGTCGGGATGATGACCGGCAAGTTGATGTAGCCGATGTTGAGCGGCTGTCCGTCGAGGTATTCGGCACTCTCGTTGCCGAACGAGCCATTCACCTGATAATTGCCCCAGCCAAACGGGTTGACGCCAACCGGTGTTCCGGTGGCGCTGCCCTGCGGAACAACTGAAGGCGCGAGTGCAACCAGATTAAAGACATTACGCCCGTTGAGCGGCAGCTCATTGGCTTTGCGCTCTTCAATGACCTGACCCATCGAAGAAGTCTCCGACTGCAGTTGCGGCGTCTCTCCCCTGACTTCGATGGTTTGAGTCATCTCACCAACTTGCAGTGCCAGATCGATACGAACGACTTGTCCGACTTCGACGATGACATCCGGACGTGCGACGCGCTTAAATCCCGTTTTTTCAACGTCGATGCGGTAACGTCCAGGCAATAGGTTCACGAAAGAATAGAGTCCATCAACGCCACTCTGCTGTACACGTTTCTCAGCGGTGTCGACGTTCGTCAGAATGACCTGAGCATCCGCGATGGCTCCGCCGGAAGCATCAGCGACAGTACCGGCAATGGATCCGTAGGTGGTCTGCGCCGAGAGCCGCGAGGCGAAGATGCTCGCCAGGGACAAACACAACGCAGAGAGCAATAACGCACTCAAAACGAAACTTAGTTTTCTTTTCATCTGTACTCCTACCCCGCGGGGATTCGCCAGGCCTTAGTAGCGCCGGCGAGACAGACAACTCCGTTTGAGTTCCGCCAATCGGAACCCCTGGCTTTCACACACTTCCCTCGACAATTTGCTGGTCTGTCTACAAATACGCGGTGCGGAGAGATTTTGTACCACACGAGATTTGCTTGAGTTGAAGAACAAAAAGAACCGGGTCTGTGGGAGAGCAGGACGAAAACTGATCGCCCTGAAGAGTGAATCTCTCGTTCTGACGGAGCGGTGGAAATTACCGGTGGAGAAAATTAGGGATGATTCACTTCTTTGCGAAGCAGCGCATACAGAAATGGCTTGCTGGTGGGCTTATGACTGCCGCCGCGCGGTTCGACAGTGACGAAGACTGCATCGATTTCAGCCAATTGCTTGGGATCGTCAAACCGCAATACCCAGCGGCGATTTGATTCATTGTCCATGTAAAGTATGCCGAGGTTCATGGGCAACGGCTGCTCTCCCTGTGGTGCTTCGCGCTGGCCCCAAACCTGAAATGTGCTGGCGTTCAGCACGCCCGGCTCGCGATCTAGATCAAAGGCGTAGAAAATAAGGGACTTCCCTTGCGTGTAAAAGACTCGACCAAAGGGCTTTTTAGTGCGGCTGCTGCTGTCAACGTCAAAAACGTCCGCGATGTAGAGCTTTCTGGCGCCCATGAGCTCGCGGATATCGCGGTCGGAGACGAGGTACTGCTCGGCGTCCTTCAGCCGGCGCTCCTGATCGCGATTGCTGGCCGAGAGATCGGCAATTTTCGATTCGAGCGCAGACGTTTGCCGGAGAGTCTTGTCGCGTTCGGAGCGGAGATTTGCCAGCTCGGTCTTGTCGCTCTCGTACGTTTGGCTCACGGACTGAAGCTGGGCATTCAATTCGTTACGCTGCTGCAACAGCGATTGCAGTTCTGCGGCGGATTGGCTATTCACTGCCGCGAGTTCGCTTGAGCGAATCTCCACAGCGTGCAACGCGGACTGTAGTTTCTCGATTTCCCGCTGTTTGGCGGAACTTTCTGACTGTAGCTCCGCGAGCTTCTTTGTCTGTGCAGCTGAGAGTTCGCCAGCTGCGTTCTTCTCCTGCACAAGTTTTTGCAACTGACCTTCGGCAAGGTCCGGAATGATTTTGACGTCGGGCGCTATCTGTTTGCGAAGGCCGAGGCGATAGGCCCCGGAAGTTACCGCAAGAATCAAGCCTGCGGCAAGCGCCATCTTCGCAAAATGATTCCTGGCGATGCGCTGCAAAAAGTTGAACTGAACCGAGACGGATGCGGGACTCTTCCGGTGAAGCAGCATTTGCTGATCATTGCTGACACGCGCCAGCAAGCGCTCGCGGACGTTCGCGCCATCCCATGCGGCTTCTTCGAATCTGTCGCCGTAAACATCGGCGAGAGAGCTCATCCCTTGCGTAGTCAGAATTTGGTACTGCAAGAGAGTCTCACGGCATTCTTCGCAGTGCTCAAGATGAGCACGCAGTTCGGAGAGCTCGGTAGGCGCGAGGCTTCCCGAGGCCGCCAAAGCACAACGTTTCTTGAAAATATCGTGCTCGTCTGAGCC
>QHYO01000781.1 GCA_003224135.1 Acidobacteriota bacterium
GGAACCGCTAGGCGATTTTCCACGCCAGTCTGCGCGCGTTGGCGGCAATCCGCGTTCACGTTTTCAACGGCCGTTCCGCAGCGGAGGCAGAGATCGTGGGCGTGGCGGGCGTCCTGATCGTGGCGGAGATCGCGGTGGTGACCGGGGGCGCGGGCGCGGACGGTTCGAGCGCCGGCCGGGTGGCGGTGGCGGGTATCAACAAAACCGCGGCCACCATGGGAGTGCCGGACACGGACATTCTCGCCGTCCTCAGCTTATCTCCGAAATGCTGAAGGCCGGCCAGGAAGTCGTGGTGCAAATCGCCAAAGAACCTCTCGGCAAAAAGGGTGCGCGCATCACAAGCCATGTCGCGCTGCCGGGACGCTTTCTGGTTTACATGCCGACGATCGATCACATCGGTGTATCGCGCAAAATCGCCAGCGCCGAAAACCGCTCGCGGCTGCGGCGTCTGGTCGGCGAAGCACGCGGCGCATATCCCGGCGGATTCATCGTGCGTACAGCAGCAGGCGAAGCGACCGACGAAGAAATCCGTACCGACATCGATTTTCTCGGCAAGACCTGGAATGAGATCAAACACAAGCACGACGAGCGCAAAGCGCCGGCGATTCTGCATCGTGATTTGAATCTCGTTGAACGCATTCTGCGCGATTACGTCAGCGACGATTTCACCGCGATCTGGATCGACAACGAAGAAGAATTCGCCAAGGTCACGGAATTCGTCAGCCGCTTCCAGCCGAAGCTCGTCAGCCGCGTGAAACTCTACGCGAAGGAGCAGCCGATTTTTGAAGAGTTCGGCATCCAGCACGAACTCGACAAAGCGCTGCGAGCCAAGGTTTGGCTCAAATCCGGCGGGTACATCGTCATCAACCATACCGAAGCGCTCGTCGCCATCGACGTCAACACTGGCAAGTTTGTCGGCAAAGGATCAACGCGGCTCGAGGATACGATCGTCAAAACCAACCTCGAAGCGGTAAAGGAAATCGTGCGGCAGATTCGCCTGCGCGACCTCGGCGGCATCATCGTCGTGGACTTCATCGACATGGAAGAGCGCCGCAATCGCGAACGCGTCCTTTCCGCGCTGCAGCAAGCCCTAGACCAGGATAAAGCTCCGTCGAAGGCGCTCTCGTTCAACGAATTCGGCCTCGTCTGCATCACGCGCAAACGCACCAAGCAAGCGCTCGAACGTGTGCTGTGCCAGCCTTGCCCGTCGTGCACCGGCTCCGGCATGGTGAAATCCATTCCGACGCTGTGTTACGAAATCCAGAACGAAGCGCGCAAGATGGCTACTGCCAACGCGGATTCCCCGAATCTTACTTTGCGCGTGCATCCGGAAATCGCTAAAGCGCTCAAGACTCGCGAGTCCATGCTCATCGACGAACTCGAGCAAACCGCACACAAGCACATCATCATTCAGTCCGACGCCACGCTGCACTGGGAGCAGTACGACATTTACTGAGTTTATGCTTCGTATCTGATTGATAAAAGAGGCGCAACCCCGTGGGCAGACTATGTCATAAGTCTGGCTACACAAGATAGTAAGTGTCAGCAAGGGAAGCCGCGTTATCGGACAAGTCGTTTCGGCCACTCGCATCCGGCTTCTTCAAATTGGGCTAGCACGTAGCGATGACAGGAATTCTTCACCGGATTGAGTAGCTTTATCCGAGGCTTGAGAGTAAGGTCGTGAAGTCAATACACATCTTACCGCCCAATTTCGGCAACGGCACCTTGTGCATAAGACCGACGCCAAGGTCCGAAAACGTTAAGCCAACCTTTCCAACCTAGCGAATTGAAAATCCGATGTGCTGAGTGTCGGAGACCCGACAGCGAGGGAGCTTTTATGTTGGACAAACACATGAATTATCCGGAATGGCAGAAACCGTACCGTGCCGCATTGGTGGAAGTGAACCCGCAGAAATTAAGTGAGAAGATTGCCATCGCCGAAGCAGCAATTTCCCAGCGCGCAAGAGAGCTAACAACCAACAATTGGGACATCGATGAACATCTTGCGGTTCGGGATGCCGCGTTTAACTTGCACGTATTGAAGGGCCAACAACCGATAGAAATTTCTTCTCGTCTTGACTTGAAATCCTGAAATCCCGAGATGGCGTCCGCCGGGCTCCGCGACGTGTTGGACTCCGGCTGCCCGGAGCCCAGATAAAGGACTTCAAAGTCGGCCAGCATATCACCGTGAAATTGTCGGGCGGCAGGCTCGTAGACGCAGAAATCAAAGCCATCATCGAGACGACCGAAGGAAAGCGGCTGCAAGTTTCGTTTGGGGAAGAGAACGCGCCCGAATCTACGTATGGCAGGTTGTCGAGAAGTTGCGGAAATGATGGGCCGCGGTTCGTGGGACTTGACCGCGATAGCCGTCTAGCTTGATTTCTTCCCACACCCATTGCGAGCCCTCGGGAAGTTTTGACACGGACAGACATTCCATCGGCTCAACCAACGTGGCGTCTTTTTGTGGCATCGATTCAAGTTTATGCTTTCCAGGCCTGAATTGTCGGTGTGGGCAGTCCGGTGGTCGATAAGGTCCCGTCTCGAAATGGAGAGAGGCAATCCTGTAAAGAGAATCGGGTAGGGCTCAAGCCTCTGGAAGAGAAAAGAGCGCGCATCGATAAGACGCGAAAAGAAAGTTGAGATTCGTTTATTGGGAAAGCAGGCCGTCGTAAATCGTTCATGCACTCTCGGGCATGGCGAGGTTGCAATTCCCGCAGTCAACGGGTTATAGCGTCGCCCGCTCCGGTGCCAATTCAAGAATCGCGGGAATCAGTGTTTCGTATAGCTCCATCTTGTCGAGTAGTTTGTCCGCTCCAATGCTTTCGGCCAATGCTTTCCCTTCATCGTCGATTGCAAAAGATATTGCTAGTAACTTAGGGGCAACGGACAGACGCCATTCCTCCCCGTCAGCCATGTGCAAGTCGAAAATGATTTCATTAGGTAGCAATTCCGCCGACTTCTGTATTGCTTCGGAGAGCGTCGTGGCTTCCCCGACGACTTTAATATCCTTACATTCGCTCAACAAAGTGCGGATTGCCTTACGCACGGCTTCTGAGTCTTCCGCCAGAAACACTCTGACGCACATACTGCCTCCGTTTGAACTAACACCGGGGACTGGGCGCAGATGTTAGATACGCGTTGAGCGGCTGCGAGTCAACACGAGATTTAACTGTGTACGTTGCCGGACATTAAAGCCATGCTTTTGACAGCGGATTCCTCTGGCGTCTGAGGTTCCGGCGTTTGGGAGATTGCTTCAGAGCGTCAAGGCTAACGAGTTCCAGGTAGTTCTGACTGACTTGGACGATACCAAGCAGCGCCTTACGCCGGATTATGAATCAGGATTCGTGCGACAGAAGTTGGAGGCTGCCGGTGCAAAAGTATTTAATGTCTTCACGGACGACGGAGCCGTGTTGTGACCACGCTTTGAAGGAAAAGTTTGGCTCGGCAGCGAGGGAAGAGGATGTTACGGATGCATCTGATTTTGTGTGTTTCTTTCCGTCGCTTACAAGCGAAGTTTTGTCGATAGCGTTGCGGAGAGAATTGGAACATCCGGCCGGAGCAATGGAGAACTTCCAAAAGGTAAGGCGACGCATAGAAGCACTCGGGTTCTCC
>QHYO01000780.1 GCA_003224135.1 Acidobacteriota bacterium
ATCCACGCGTACGCCTGTTCCGCCAGGCGCCTGAAACGTGGTGATGCGGCCTGCCGAAGGCACAAAAGTCTCAGGATCTTCGGCGTTGATGCGGCACTCAATCGCGTGCCCCGTAAAATGAATCTCACCCACTGCGTCGTCCAATTTTTCGCCGGCGGCGATGCGAATCTGTGCCTTAATCAGGTCGGCTCCTGTCACGAATTCCGTCACCGGGTGCTCCACCTGAATACGCGTATTCATCTCGATGAAGTAGATCGCACCGTCCTGGTCCATTAGGAATTCCACCGTGCCCGCGTTCGTGTATCCGACCTTTTGCAGCGCCTTCACGACCTTCGATCCCATTTCCTTGCGAAGCTTGGGATCGAGCGCCGGTGACGGCGACTCCTCAATCAATTTCTGATGGCGGCGCTGAATCGAACATTCACGTTCGCCGAGATGAATGATCTTGCCATGCTGGTCGCCAAGCACCTGGAATTCGATGTGCCGCGGATGTTCGATGAACCGCTCGGCGTAAACATCAGGCGTGCCGAAGGCCTGCTGCGCTTCACTGCGCGCCGTTTCGTATGCCGCGAGAAGCTCTTCCTGCTTGCGCACCACGCGCATGCCACGTCCCCCACCGCCCGCCACTGCTTTCAAAATAAGTGGGTAACCGATTTTTGCAGCTTCCTTGGCAAGCTGCTCTTCTCCCTCAATCGCGCCATCACTGCCAGGAATCGTCGGAAGTCCCGCGCTTTTCACCTCGCGCCGTGCGCGGTCCTTCTCTCCCATCATTTCGATGATCTCGGGCCGCGGACCGATAAACGTGATCTCAGACGCCTCACAAACCTTGGCGAAGTTCGCATTTTCCGAAAGAAATCCGTACCCGGGATGGATGGCGTCGACGTTCGTGATTTCCGCCGCGCTGATGACGTGGGGAATATTCAGATAACTTTCGCTGCTGCGCGGTGGCCCAATGCAAACTGCTTCATCGGCGAAGCGCACATGCAGCGAGTTACGATCCGCCTCCGAATACACGGCTACGGTCGAAATTCCCGGCTCTTTGCACGCGCAAATCACTCGCAGGGCAATCTCCCCGCGGTTGGCTACCAGAATTTTATTAAACATGTCTGTGGCCGCCTACTTCTTGCGGCTCGGACGGATTCCGAACAGCGGCTGGCCGTATTCGACCGGTTGCCCGTTCTCCACGAATATCCGGAGAACTTCCCCAGTGCCGTCGGATTCAATCTCGTTCATCAATTTCATGGCCTCGACAATGCACAAGGTTTGCCCATCTTCCACGTAACCGCCAATTTTAACGAATGGTTCGGCTCCGGGACTCGGCGACGCATAGAACGTGCCCACGATTGGGGATTTCACCAAGTGTAGGTCTTCGGTCGATCTTGGCTCGGACACCGCTAGCGCCGCGGCTGTACCTGCTACCGGAGATGTCCCCGCCACAATGATCTCCGGCATCGCCGCCGTTCTTTGAGCCGGGACCAGCGCTACTGCTGAGGGTTTCTTCAGCCGGATCCGCAGCTCCCCGCGTGAATACTCAAACTCTTCTAAATTGTGCTCCGACATTGTCTTCAGGAGCTTTTCAATCTGTTCGATGTCTGGGCCCGCAGATGACCCGCCACCGCTGGACTTAGAAGCCTTTTTGCGTTTCATTCGTTTTGTATTAGAGCTCTATGAAATCCCGCGAGGCGCGGGTCAATACTTCGCTACGCCCTTCATGCACCACGACGTCGTCTTCAATCCGGATTCCCCCAACACCCGCAAAATACACACCCGGTTCTACCGTAATCACGTTTCCCGAGGCAAGCTGTGTTTTTTGGCCCCGTGCCAGCCGGGGTTCCTCATGGACTTCCAATCCTAGCCCATGCCCTGTGCTGTGAATGAAATACCTATCTAACTTGTATGAGGCTAATATCGTTCTGGCAGCCGCATCAACTTCGCTACATCTTCGCCCTGGCTCGACCGACTGAATCGCCGCCGTCTGCGCCTCTTTGACCGCTTGATACCACAGGCGTACCCGTGCGGGAGCTTTCCCCACATAGACAGTTCGCGTGATGTCGCTGCAGTATTTCCCGAGTATAGCACCCACGTCCAACACGACCAACTCATTTTTCCTCAGGCGCTTAGCGGTAGGCCGTGCATGGGGAAGCGCTGCGCGCGCTCCGAACGCGACGATGCTGTCGAACGCTGCTCCGGAGGCTCCTCCCTTTCGCATCCGGTATTCGATCTCAGCCGCGACTTCGAACTCCCGTACCCCGGGTTTCAACAACCTTATCGCGGATTCAATCACGGCACTCGCCAGGGCTGCCGCCTTGCGCATTTGCGCCAGTTCTCCCGCATCTTTGCGGGCGCGAAGACTCTGCACCAGTCCTGTAACCGCCACGAACCGGGTTTCGCCTCCTGCAGCTTTTTTCAGGAGCTGGCTCTGCTGGACCGTCAGTTGATTCGCATCGAATCCTACCCTCTTGCGGCGGGCAGTTCTCAGCAGGTCACCACACGTGCGAAAGATCCCTTCCTTCTGCTCCACGACAGCCACGCCTCGGAGTTCCTGGCCGGCCTGCACTATGAATCGGCCATCCGTTACCAGCGTTAGCCCTCGCCGGTCAGCGACCAGAGCTCCCGCTTCTCCGGTGAAGCCGGTCAGATAAAACCAATCCGCCGAGCTCGTGATCACCAATGCGTCGAGG
>QHYO01000141.1 GCA_003224135.1 Acidobacteriota bacterium
CATCGACCCGCGAATATCTGAGTGATCAACCGTTGTAAAGCTTCCTCGACCGCAACCTGAACCACCTCCTCAGGAGGAAAGAATGAAAAACCATTGCCGGTAGTTGACAGGTCGTTCCATATCTAACGCGCAATCGTCGATATGGATCCGGCATAAGAGTTGTCCGATTTGACGACTTAGAAACTACTTCAAGGTGAGTTGCTGTAGGGCTCGGCGTTTCCGAGAGTGCGAGCCTACGCACCGGCTGCGGACGCCCGCTCACCTGACGGTTTTGCCGGAGCCAGCACGATCAGGGCTACACCGATGATACCAAGCACAGCCACGGCGATCAGCAGTTCTCGGCGTTCGTCCGCCTTCTGAAATGCCATCACCGCCATAACAGCGGCGTGAGCGAAACTCGACCATGCTGTGAAGGCGATCAGGCTGCGATTTGCCGAAGGGTTACGCACTGCTATCAGCAGGAAAATGCCGAGCGCGACATACAGGCTAAGCATCATAACCTCGGTATACATCGACTGATTCGCGTGCCATAAGGAATCCGTCACAGGATAGACGCCAGCCAAAAAGAGCAATCCCACCAACACCAACACAATCTTCAGCGCCCGTTCTCGATTCATGGTGCCCTCCTGAGAGATGAGGAGTCCGCCATCGGGTGCTCATCTTAGGGTGCCGCAAAGCGGCAAGTCAACGAAGAGAAATAGATTGCGGTTTAAGTCCATCTGATAAACGACTTATCAGGAGTGTTTATCGGAAGTTCTCCACAAGAATAATGTCGCTATCAGAGGCATCCCATTGTGTGTAAAGGATTGTTCTTTTGTCCGGAGAGACGGCCAATCCCGGCACTTGCCTGGCCGGCCGGTTCTCCAGGTCGAACAGTCTAGTAATGCGATGGGTGGTGATGTCGAAGAAGGCGATCCCGGGCTTCGCAGTCGTATCGAGGTAATAAACACCGTTTTCGACCACTGCCCAATAGCCCCAGTAACCTGCTTCCAAGGAACTTATGAGTTCAACCTCGTCGCCGCCGTAGGTGGAAATGCGCCATAATCCGGGAATAGTCAGACCTTTTGCATAATAGAAGAATCTTCCGTCGGGCGATTCGAATCCTGCAAATCCACCGTGACGTGTTACTTGAACAGCGGACCCACCTGGCGAAGGCATTCTCCATACTTCCCAACCCCCGGTGCGATCTGATGCGAAATATATCCAACGGCCGTCTCGCGACCAACTTGGCACGCCTTCGTTCGAAGGCTCATTGGTAAGCTTACGAGGCGCGCCGCCCTGAACGTCCACGACAAAAATATCTGAATTCCCGGCAGGGCGAGAATCGAAGACAATCTGCTGGCCGTCGGGCGACCAGCGTGGAGTTCCAGTCACAGAAGGGTTGAAGTGGGTTAGCTGCATGAGACTACTTCCGTCGCTCCGGCACAGCCAGACTTCATAAGCGCCGGTGCGGGTAGATTCGAAGGCGATCTTACTTCCATCTGGCGAGAACTGAGGACCAGTTTCCATTCTCGTGGAAGTTATGAACTTATCGGGAGGGCTGGCCGAAACCGATGAGTTAAGACCCCTTTTCCAGATGTTGTTATTGAACTTGAGATGCACATAGACCAATCGATTCCCTCTAATCGAAGGCTGGAATCCGTCTTGACCAAACTGCAACTTTTCTGGCTCGCCCCCGCGACGAGATACCTTCCAAAGCCAACCAACATTTGCGAAAACTATTTCGCGGCCGTCGGGAGTCCACGCAAGCCCCCACTTCTGTGCAGTATCCGAAGTAAGACGTTGTTCCTCTCCTCCGGAAACTGGGATCGCGTAGATTGACTGGACTCCTTGCGAATCTCTGCCGAAGGCCAAGGTTTGACCATCTGGGGAGAATTCAGGACTGAAATCTCCTCTAGCACGCGGCGCTGATGTGAGTTTGCGAACTTCCCCTGAATCGAGCGAGAGCAGAAAAATAGAGGCAGCTTCGCTACGGGATGCACGGTCAGAATAGGCGAGTAACTTCCCATCGCGTGACCACGAGAGGCGGCCGAAGCGAAAGACTTGGTCGAACTCTTGATCATCCCAAAGAGTGTTCCGCACTCTGCGTTCAGCACCACCCAATGCCGGAATGATGTAGATGCCTGTTGCGTCTTTCAAAATGCGACAGAATGCGATGTAACGGCCATCAGGGGACCAAACCGGATTAAAATCGAGCGACGGTTGTTTGGTCAGTTGTAGCGATTCCTCAGTGCCAACGACTTTCACATACAAGTTGAAGTGAGGGCCAGCTCCACCATTCCAAACGAAAGCCAAATGCTGGCCATCTGGCGAGAGAGTTGGTGTGTATTTTTCGCCAACGTTGGTGACGGCAGGGGTTACAACCGGGTCACCTGCTTTGGATCTGAGAGAATGGCTGTAGTACACAAAAGACGGCGTAAGAGCGCACACAACTAATCCCAGTAAAACGATATTCCTGGTAGTGGACAGCCGCTGGCCGAGTACAGGCTGGGCTGATGCTGCGTCTCCGATTCCGCTTGGAGTGGAGGAAACGTCGGCGTTTGGTGAAGGGCCTTTGTCACTATTGCCGGTCGCCCATTCGATTGGGACCTTGAAGCGGTAACCTTTGCCCAGCACTGTCTCTATGTACTGAGGCTTCTCTGGATCTTCGCCGAGAGCGCGGCGAATCTTTCGGATCGCGGTGTTAATGCCGTTATCGGTGTCGAAGTGAACGTCTTTGCCCCAGAGGCGTTCGATGATCTCTTCGCGGCCGACCAATCTCCCTCCCTCGCGAACTAGGAGGATCAGCAGGTCCATCGGGATGCGTTCCATGCGCACCGGTTTTCCACTGCGAGTCAGTTCGTACCGACTTACGTCCAAAACGAATTGTCCCAGTTGGACTATTTCTGAAGACATGGAAGCCCCAAGGCAAGCTCGGTCATTCTACAACCTTGCGAGCTCGGTTTGGTCACGTATCCTACAGACAATCTACAGGCGCTCTCCATTGTTTGCTGCATGGCCCAGTGGCAGCATACGGGCTCGAATCGGGTGAGGCTGAATGCCACCCCACAAACTTTGGAGGAAACATGAAATTCCGCATCTTTCTTATTCTACCGGTGATGGCTTTGGTGGCGGCGTCAGCGGTAACCGCCCATGCCAGGGAGTGTACAGATTCCACCATCAAGGGAACCTACGCTTTTACAATTCACGGTCAAATTTTGACGCCCAACGGGCCCCTCCTCGTTGATGGCATTGCCAAAACGACGTTCGACGGCCAGGGTGAGCTGACCCAGGTGTCCGCAGTCGCGATAAACGGCAACATTCCTTTGATCTGGAGTCCCAGCACGGGCACCTATACAGTGAACTCGGATTGCACGGGAACCATTACCCAGGTTGGCAAAGACCAACTGACACTCCACTTCGCGATCCTGGTAAGCCAATCCGGCAATCACATCCACACTGTTGTAACGGATCCTGGATTCGCGGCCACTAGCGACGCCGAGCGCGTCTGGGCTCACGAGGATCTGGATTAGTTCGTTCGGAAGGCGCGCGTTAACTGTCGGCAACCGTAGTTGCAGCTAAATAGTCTCAGTGATGCCCGATAAACGCTGCGGAAACTGACCCACGACGGGCATCCTGCACGACTGTATCCGCGAGCAAGACAGCGATACCATGAGCTTTAGCAACTGCGCAAAGTAATCCTCGAGTCCGACCCCGATCTCACTGAGGAATGGAAGTGGAATTCCGCTGTGTGGACGCGCAGCGGGCTCGTTTGCAGCGCCGGAGCCTTCAAGGATCACGTGAAGGTCAACTTCTTTAACGGTGCCTCTCTGGAAGATCCGAAGGGTCTGTTTAACGCCGGCCTGGATGCTAAGAAAACCAGAGCCATCGACTTCAGCGAAAGAGATAATATTGATGGGTCGGCCCTGAAGGACTTGGTTCGCGCCGCCGTCGCGCACAATTTGTCTGCCGGAAAGAAGAAATGACCAGCAAAATACAGAACTGTAGCGCCTGCGCTCGCGGAAGCGCGGAGGCGAGGCTTGTTGTTCCCGGAGTGGCGTCCAATTGCAAAACTAAAACGCGGGACGGATTGGCGCCGGTGCTGGAATCGGGAGACGGCTCGCAGAAGGGAACTGCATCCCGGAAATAGCTGGCCTCGTACAAAAACAAAGAGCCGGAGCCGGCCTTACAAAACTAATTCCCGAGTATGACCATACGTTTGCGATACGCGACGAGATGCGCGGAGATGGAAGGCTATAGACGCCACCATGATTCTGATTGTTGTGACGGGCCAGTGTCCGGAGAATCGCTACGTCTAGATAGTCTGCGGTAGGTGGTCCGTTATGACTTCCGTAGCCGGATCCCAATATAGTTTTTTGCCGGTCCAATACGATTCCGTGGCCATTATGCACGCGACCGATTGCGCGAATCCGTCGTGCACCGTGGCAATCGGCTGCTGCCGGCTGCGAATGCACTCGATCCAATTCGCCATATGCTCGACGGACAGGTCGTCGATGGCCATGGGAGGCAATTCCTTCTCGCCCGGGAGCAGTAAGTATTTTCCGGCGCGCCGGTCGTCGATGTCCGGATCGTCTTCGTGATTACCTTTTTCTTCGACTAGGCGATAGCGCGGGCTGCCCTCACCGCCGATATTGATCAAAGTTGCTTTTTTACCCATGTAGCGGGTGAACCCGGGCGCGTCATTTCCGAAACTCGTCGAATAACTTACGAGAAAGCCTTTCGGATATTCCAAAAGTGCCTGAAACGTGTCCGCGTTTTCACGTCCGTCACGCCAAGCAAAAATTCCGCCATGCGCAATGACGGAACGAGGCACCGAATCGTTCATGAAATAGTGCACCAGATCAATGCCGTGACTCATCCATTGATCCGGGATGCCGCTGGAGAACTCGCGATAGAGTCGAAATTCAAAATACACACGGGGATCGAAGGGACGTTGCGGCTTGTGCATGAGCCACTTGGTCCAGTCTGTATCCTCTTCTCGAATCTGCGTTACTTCCTTGCGCCCGCGCCATCGGGGACCGTGATAGTTCCACACAATTTCGATCTTGCTTACGTCTCCCAGAGCACCACTTTGCATCGTGTCGCGTGCCGCTTTCGGATGGGGCTCGCTTCGATGCTGCGTTCCCACCTGTACGATGACCTTGCGCTGCAGAACGGCTTCGCGTGCGGCTTTGACTTCGGCTAGTACGTTCCCCATGGGTTTTTCGACGTACACATCCTTGCCGGCTTCGGCGGCCAGCTTCAGGATCGGCGAGTGCGAATGCTCAGGAGTGGAAATGATGACTGCGTCCAGGTCGTGGAGGGCGAGCAGTTCTTCAAGATATTTGAATGCACGAGGCGCTTTGCCGTGGAAGGCAGCGTTTGCCGATTGTCCTTTTTCCCGGTTTACGGACCAGAGATCGCACACCGCCGTCATCTGCACGTTATGAGATTGCTTCAAGCGCGAGACAATCTCGGCTAATTCGGCGCCCCGGTTGCCTAAGCCGATGTGCCCAACGGAGATGCGATCGTTCGCACCCAAAATCCGGCCGTAGGACAACGCGTCGGTTCCCAAGGCTGCGCTGCCACCGATGACTTTGACGGAATTGTTCAGAAAGGTTCTGCGATTCATCTCACCGCTCGTCCTGCTCATCCGTGCACCTTTCAGCGGCCATTGTATTGCGCTTTCGCGAAGGACTCTGTGTATCGCAACACGACCGCCGCGTCAAAAAATCTGAAGCCAGAAGTTTATGTGAAGCGCTCGCCGCTTGTCCAAAGACTAAAGCTTTCTACAGTAATGCAGTGTTATGGTATTGCTTCTACGTTTGGCGTCCTCACATGACAACGTATATTGGACTGATTGGTGGAGGAAATATCACCGAAACACACGCGCGAGTCGCGCGAGCGATTCCGGGTGTTGAAATTGCTGCCGTCTTTGGAATGAACGCACAGAAGATTAGCAGATTGTGCTGCGAGTGCGGCGCGACACCATACGCCGACTTCGAGAAGTTTTTAGCTCACAGTCCGATGGATCTAGTCGCCATTGGCAGCCCTTCTGGCCTTCACGCCGAGCAGGGCATAGCGGCCGCACGGCGAGGGTTGCATGTACTGACTGAAAAGCCCATCGATATCACGGTTGATCGGGCCGATGCCCTCATCGCAGAAGCAAGTAAGGCGGGCGTGAAGCTTGGGGTTTTCTTCCAGGATCGTTGTAAGCCCGACATTCTTGGCGTGAAAAACGCGGTGGATTCGGGCGCGCTAGGCCGACCGATTCTAGCGGACGCACGAGTGAAGTGGTACCGACCGCCCGATTACTATGCGAAATCGCGCTGGCGGGGCACGTGGGCGCTGGACGGCGGCGGCGCGCTGATCAACCAGGCGGTGCACACGCTCGATCTCATGCTGCATATTTTCGGCGAAGTGAAAAGCGTTCAGGCAATGTGTACGACAGCATTGCACGCGATTGAGGCGGAGGACACGTTGATTGCGCTCCTAGAATTTAACAACGGAGCACTTGGCGTCCTGCAGGCAACGACTTCGGTGTTCCCGGGCTATCCGCGCAGACTGGAACTCTCCGGTTCGGAAGGGACCATAGTTGTTGAGCAGGACCGCTTGCTTGCTGCCAATCTCAAAAATCCAGGCGCGGATTTGCTGGTAGCTTCCGAGGCTGACAACAATCCGAGTTCATCCTCCCCCGTCGTCAGCGATGTGCGAGGGCACCAGGCAGTTCTGGAAGATTTTCTCAAGTGCATTCAGACCAATTCAAGTCCGCGATGCGACGGAAAAGAGGGTCGCCGCAGTCTGGCACTGGTGCAAGCGATTTACGCAGCCTGCCGAAAAGGCGAACGCATAGAGATCTCGAGCTGAATTCGTTAGCGCAACCACTCGTCAAGATGGGCGTGAACGAATTCGTCATCCTGCAAGTGAGGATAAAGTCTGCACACGCGATCTATCTCTTCCGCCTGACCGGGAGACAGGTCTTCGCGAGGATCGAGGCACCAGCGCCCTTCAAGTAAGCCTTGTCTCCGCAGGATTTCGTGAATTCCCGGAATGCATCCGCGAAAGTGGTGAGA
>QHYO01000783.1 GCA_003224135.1 Acidobacteriota bacterium
GAAATTCAACTCCGTTCATGGTTTGCGCGAGCCGCTGCAGGGAGTTAAAGGTGGACTCGAGACTCTCCAGATTTTTCGGATGGGAGTGATGATACAAGCGACGGGTATGCAGTAGGATCTGGAGCTGCCGCAACGTTTCGCGAACTTCCTGGATCCCGGGCCCGCGTTCTGACGGCAACTGCAGGGGAGCTTTCGGCGGATGGGAAATCGGCGCAGTGATCCGCGATTTGGCATCATCTGCTTGCACTTGGTCAGCAGCGGGCGCGTCGTCGAAAGGTTTGTGATTTCGGAAAAGGCTCATTGAGCTCACGTGTTGCCAGAATCAGACCCACCGGGTTGCTGCGCTCAAATAACGTATCGGCTGTATCTTCGGAATGCCCCAACTCGGGAGGGGCACGCCGATGGCCCGCATCAGGCGGCTGTAAGTATGAGAAAATGAGAGGCTTGCTAGTTAGTACCAAAACCAATGAGCAAAAAATGGAACGAAAAGTTACGGCACCGGCTGCGAATTACCTGATCCTTAGCAAGTCAGAGCCGACATTCACCGTTCCACCTTCGCTTGCTTGCACCGTGTGCCGGGTTGCTTGATACCCAGGCAACTTCAACGCTATGGTATGGATTCCGGACGGAATTTCGACTCGAGCAGGCGTCCGCTCCCCCGTCGCCACACCATCCACCCAGATTTCGGCGCCGCTTGGATTCGACTCCACCTGAGCCCAAGCGACGCGCCCATCTTTCCTGTGAAGTTCCGCGTCTATCTTGGACTGCCCGTCCTCGCGTACCTGGACGGGGCCGGAATATGCGTCATATCCGTGAAGACGCAGCACCAGGTTGTACTTGCCCGGCGCAAGAGGCAACATAACCGGCGTCTGACCGGATTGCTTATCGCCATTGATGAAGACGTCGGCTCCGGCGGGAGCAGAGGTCACGAGCAAGCCTTGCGCAAGCGGATCGAGCTTAACTCGTTGGTCTAAGCTCTTGCCCGCCTCCAATTGCAGAACAGTTCGCATCGGTTGAAAACCAGGCTTCAGAATTTGCAGCCCATAATTTCCAGGCTCAAGTCCCGCAAATAAGCATGGAGTTTCGCATTGCTGATTCGCGGCCTTGTCGCTGCCATTAAGATAAGCCGTCGCCCCGATTACATTCGTGATGATATGAATCGCGGCGCGGCCCGGCGTTGCGGAAGGATGTTTTGAAGAATTGTCGCCGAACGAGGATGGTTCCGCGCTGTCGTCGTACTGAATGTCATCGACTACTTGAACGTCGGACGGAGCATTGCGTAAAAACTTCAGCAACTCATTGTGCTCTGCGGGATGCAACTTGCCGGAAAGCATCAATGTCATCCCCGAACCTTTGATAGAGAGACGCTTTCCGAGATGTTGTTCCGCGGCGGCTTGCTGGAGCCGTTCCTTGTACTCCGCAGCGACTTGCGAAAGGGAACTTGCCGGTACCGCCGCGATACGCGGGGTCGCGACTACTGCATTTTTCGATTCCGCTGGCGCCGGACTCGACGCGGGCACATCCACCGGAGGGTCCGAAGGTAGAGCCTCAGCCAACTTTTCACCACTGGTTGCAACGGTGGCTGCGCTTACTTGATGTACTTCGGAAGAATTGGAATCGGCGGGAGCCGGTTGACGAGCGGCTTGAAAGACAGGACGAATTTTTTGCGCACCGAAAACAATTACGGCCAATAAGAAAATTGCGGCAAGAACAGTAGCGAGAGTGCCGGTCTTCTTAGGCTCCTGCGCCGGAGCAATCGTTCCAGTCCGCCGTACCAGTGGAGTCTCGGAGGGGCTGCTCGCGCGCGAAACGAGCGAGCGAGAAGTTGCAGCGAACTGATCATCGTTTGCCGAGGCGCCGTGTGGCGCGTTGCTTTGAGGAGTCCCGCCGAGGGGCAACGTGGCGTTCGGATTTTGCGCTGAAGGAAACGACCGATAGTTGCGTAAATCGTCGAACAGTTCGCGGCAGCTCTGGTAGCGCGCCGCTGGCTCCTTTGCGAGCGACTTCATGACGATCGCGTTCAAGCCGGGATGAATCGACGAATCGATGTCTCGCGGAGCAGTCGGTTCTTCGTTGACGATCTTATAGATCACCGTCGTGATGTTCTGTCCTGGAAAAGGCTTTTCTCCGGTAACCATTTCGTACAGGACCACGCCCAACGAGAAAATGTCGCTGCGGCCGTCGACGACTTTTCCTTTTATCTGTTCGGGCGACATATAGCTGGGAGTGCCCATGACGTGCGCCGTCTGCTGAACGGTGCCAAACTGCAGAATCTTTGCCGTACCGAAGTCGGTGACTTTCAAGGTGTCGTCCGGCGTGAGCATCAAGTTCGCCGGTTTAATATCCCGGTGGACGATGTTCCGATCATGAGCGAACTGCAACGCGCTGCAGGTCTGTTCCAGGATGCGTAGCACGCGGGGAAGCGGGAACATTTGTCCTGAGTCCAAAAGATTTTGCAGACTCTTGCCCTCGACAAGCTCCATGGTGATGAAGAAAAGGCCTTCTTCCTCGCCTGCATCGAAAACCACGACAATGTTGGGATGGGTAAGATTGCCGGCCGCGCGAGCTTCGGTCTGGAATCGGGCAAGCAGCTCGGCGCGCGTGAGGCCGGTGCCTTCTTCGGAGAGCTGAAGAGTTTTGACCGCGACTGTTCGCCCGATGACCGGGTCAACGGCGCGATAGACCACACCCATGGCGCCTCGGCCGAGTTCGCCGGAAATTTCGTAACGACCCGCTTTGGTGAGCGTTGGAATCATGAACTCAAGCGTTCTAGAGAGAACACCCCGCTGCCGCGCGGCTTAATCCCCTAGTTCGTCCGAACCGGTGCAACGCAATCCGGATAACCGCACTGCAGGGTGACACCCCGACGCCTGCTTACAAGCTACCCGGCAAATTTTCAGGGGGTCAATCCGACCACGGTACTACTGTATCGGACTCGCCAAGTGCCCCGGCTATTCGCCAGGAGCGCGCGTTCGCTCCGGCATCGGCACGTTGGTTTCGCGGATCGCGCGATCCATCTCGCTTGGCCGCGTGGGCGCTTCCAGGCCGTCGGTAAGCAGATAACCCTGTAGAGCCAGTCCCGTGGTCCACACGCCTTCGAGCGCGCCGATGTATTCGCTCTGCAGTTCGAAGAGTTTGCGTTTTGATTCAAGCACGCGAGGCGACGAAGCGAGCATTTCCGCGTAGCGATCGGACATAAGGCTGTAGGACTTCTTGGCCAGCGGCAGTATGTTGTCGCGGTATTGTTCCGCCATCAGGCGTGCGTTCGCGTATTGATCCACCACGGAGGCCGCGCGCTCGCGAAGTGTAAGGGCGATGCGCTGCTTTTCGGCGTCAGCACGGACGATATCTGATCGCGCTGCGGCAATGTTGCCCTGATTGCGATTGAAGAGCGGAAGCTCTACGGACAATTCCGCGTTGGCCTGCCATCCCGTCGCAAGCGGGACGCTGCTCAAAAGCTCGTGGTTGTATTCAAGGCCTGCGCGAGCGGTAATGTCCGGGATCTTCTCGCGCTGTGCACGCGCAAGCTCGGCCTCAGCATGCTCTCCTGCTGCGGACGCAATGCGAACCGCGGGACTCTGCATGGCGACGGCATCCACGGCCTGTATTTCATCGAGCGCAGGCCATCCGTGTTCCAGGTCTCCGGCAACAGTTTGCAGGGGCATTTCGGGTTTGCCAACGACCGCTGCCAGCGAACGCCACTCCTCGCGAAGCGTGTTCTCTTTCATTCGAGCGGAGACTTTCATTCGCTGAGCGTCGACTTGGGCTTCCAGGACCTCGGTTTCGTCGGCTTGCCCGGTGTTTTGCAGCCGACGCTGGGACTCGACGATTTGTTCCGCGATACGAGCCAGGTCCGCACGAGAATCCGCCATCTCCTGTGCAGCCAAGACTCGATAGAACGCCATTTTGACGGCAGTTTCGACGCGCACCTTTTGTTCTTCAGCTTCGATTTCGGCCAGCTTTGTGTCTTTCTTCATCAGCTCCCGCACACGCGAGAGTTTTCCGGCGGTGACAATGGTCTGTTCGACGAAAAAGCCCTGCTTGCCGCCGTGAATCTCACCGCCTCGAATTTCGTCGCCTGAGTAGCCGACGATTGGATTGGGATAGAGTCCTGCCTGGTGCGCGCGAGATTGGGCTGCCTTCACGCCTGCCTCAGCCTGACGAAGCGTCGGATTGTTTTCTCGCGCCGTTTGCAAGGCGCTCTCCAAGCTGAGCAGAGAGTCTTTTGCGTTCGCTTGGTCGCGTCCGAGCCGGGGAAAGTCCACTTCGATCGACTGCGAAGCGCCATGAGAGTGCTGGTGCTGCATCTGCATGCCGGGCATTGATGGGCCTTGTGCGGTCGCAATGGTCGTGGAGAAAAGGTAAATCACCAGCGCAACTAACGGCCACCGAAACAAAACTTCGACATGCCGCGCGATCTTAGGAGTGGTGGAGTTCATGGATATCCTCCTCTGAATGCGCTTGCGATTTTTTCATCTCCGCAATTTCGTTGAATTCTTTTTCTGGAAGTACGCGAACCATCGTCATCATGCCCATCATTCCGGCGCTCCAGTTTTTCGGCAGGTCGTGCGTTTCAGGCTTTTGCAAAAGTTCGTCCATCCCCATTTCCATGAACGCGTCCTGCGGAAAGCCGGGAATTTTTTCCGCATCGCGTGAAACGGGCGATGGATGTTGATGCTCGAACCCAGCGCGGGCCGCAAGTGCCTGCATTTGGCTCAGAGCTGTTGGTTCGGTCTGGTCGGCGGTCATGATTTGCCGGTCGCGGAGCAAATCCATCATCGAATTCATCATGTGATGCGGCAGATGACAGTGAATCATCCATGCGCCGGGATATTTCGCTTCGAATTCGACGACTCTCGATTGCGCAACGCCGACGAGCACGGTATTCCCGGGAAACCACGTGGATTCCGGGGCCCTGCCTCCTTCCGTGCCCGTGATGACGAACTGATTTCCGTGCAGATGGATCGGATGGTGATCCATTCCGAGGTTCACGAAGCGCAGCCGCACTCGGCTACCGAGTCGCGCGATGAGCGGGGTCGTAAGTGGCGCCGCGACACCATTGAATGTCAGCCAATTAAATTCCATTCCCGCCGTGTTGGGCACGGAACTGTTTGGAAGGACGGCCCACTCCTGCAGAACGATTCCGTAGTCGTGATCCACTCTGGGCGCGTGATCAGCGCGCGGATGCGCGATGAACATGCCGATCAGGCCGATCATCTCCTGCATCGCGCTGTGCGCGTGATAGAAGAAAGTTCCTTCCTGGTGCACAGTGAATTCGTAGGCGTAAGTCTCGCCAGGCGCGATGGGTTTTTGGCTGATGTAGGGCACGCCGTCCTGCTCGACGGGAACTTCGAGGCCGTGCCAGTGCATCGTCGTGCTCTCGGGCAAGCGATTTTCAAGTTCGATTCGGACGCGGTCGCCCTGTTGCACCTGAATTGTGGGCCCTGGGGAACTTCCGTTGTAGCCCCAGATGTCGAGCGTCTTCCAGGGAACGATTTTGCGTTTCACCGGCTCGGCAATTAAGTGAAAGACCTTCGTGTCGCCGTCCATCGTGACCGGCAGATCGCCGATGTCCGGAGATTCCATCCGTGCCGAAGGGCCAGCTCGTTCCTTAGCGCGTGCTCGATTCGTGCGCTCGTTCGCATCGGGCTTCGCGCTCTTTTGCGCCCGAAGGCCCTCCGCCCACGTCATCAGGCCTGCGCCAACCACCGCGGCATTTCGAAAAAAGCTCCTGCGTGATTCGCTCATGGGAGTGACCTCTTGCGTTCATAGGGTCCGCGGAGACGGCGGAGTTGGAGGCTGATAATTAGAAAGCGATGGTCGCCTCAAGCAGCGCCACGACGAAGACTTGATGCGACAGAGAGTATGGAAATTGCAGTGGGGGAGACGAGAACGATCAGATACGAAGAACTACAAGAGAATCGACCGAGATCTGACCCGCCACAGGTATGTGAAACCCGGAGACTTGGCCCGTGTTACTTTCCGAAACGCCACGAAACGGAAATGCCGGAGCGGCCGAGTTCGATGGTGACCAGTAATCAGGATTGAATGAGGCGGAAGTCCTTTCACCGGCTCGCCATTCGCCGGCGGATTCCGGAAGTGCAAACAGAAAATCGCGCGCGCCACATTTTGCGGCCTTTGCGCTGATCTTCGAAGAGTGGTCCGTCGTCAGTTGTTCTTGGTGATGACAGCCTGATTCCTGTTTTGTGGCGTTCGATTCTTGGCAAGCCTGTGCCTGGCAAAAGGAAGAACAGGTTGGAGTCAGAACGAAGACCAGCAACAACAAGAGGGCAAGTGCCCGAGATTTATTTGCAAAAGCCAATTATATCGCCCATCGTTGCATGAATTCAGGCTACGCTCCGCGGTAGCGAGCGTCAATCTTGAAAGCAGCTCCGTTGCTCGGTCTTACTCCTCGCTATGCTTGCCGACCATGACTTTGCCCGTAAACGACTTGTAAACGTAGGCGAAATACCCGGTAGCGAGGATAATCCCAAGGATCCACCAGATCGCACCGACTTTCAGGCCATAGCTTGCCGCCTGACTGTTTTCGACCGTAAGCGAATAGGCCGGATTTCGCGCGGGAAGCACCATCGGAAATAATCCAAACACGACGCTGAGCAGCATTCCAGCCAAATAGATGGCTGACGCGAAGAAACTCTTCAGCTCATCCGCTCGCGCAATCGCCCAGCGCACGCCCAGCAAGCCAGCAATGGCGAGCAGGGGAAAAATTGCACCCCACGACGCTTTGCGGAATTGTCCGGCAATTGAGGGCTGAACACGAAAAGTCAGGAATGTGACCACGAGGGTGAGCAGCAGGACGACCCAGGAGCACTGGCTCGCCAGGCGGAGCGATCTCTCTCGGACCGTCCCGGTAGTTTTCAATGTCACCCACAGGGCACCATGAACGACCAACGCCGCGAGTGCGAGCATTCCGACGAGAATCGAATACCAATCCAGTATTCCCAGCTCGTCTCCCAATTGGAAATTGGTCCACAGGGGCTCGAAGAAGTAGCCGG